>JBFOLW010000181.1:0-2737 GCA_040830305.1 Erythrobacter sp. | reverse complement strand
CCTTCGGGCGCTTGCGCGGTTGCCGTGGTTTCGCGGGGCAGCATCCTCGTTTTCCCCAAAGCAAAGGGGCCGCAGGCGGACCCGCGCCCCCTTCTTTACTGACTAGCGAAGAATCAGCCCTTCAGGAGGTCGGGCCGTTGGGCTTCCCCGCCCCCTTCCCCCTTGCCGCCGCCATCGCGAGCGCGACGCGGACCGCCACGGCCACCGCGACGGTCGCCGCCACGGCCGCCACCGCCGCCACGCGGGCCACGGTCGCCGCGCGGTTCGCGCGGCGGGCGGGTGTCTTCCAGCTCTTCGCCGGTTTCCTGATCGACAACGCGCATCGACAGACGGACCTTGCCGCGGTTGTCGATCTCGAGGACCTTGACCTTAACTTCCTGGCCTTCGGAAACGACATCGGTCGGCTTTTCGACACGCTCGTTCTTCATTTCGCTGACGTGGACGAGACCGTCCTTGCCGCCCATGAAGTTCACGAAGGCGCCGAAATCGACGATGTTGACGACCTTGCCGGTGTAAATCTTGCCGACTTCCGCCTCTTCGACGATGCCTTCGATCCATTTCTTCGCGGCTTCGATCTCGTCGGCATTGCTCGACGAAATCTTGATCACGCCCTCGTCGTCGATGTCGACCTTGGCGCCCGTTTCGGCGACGATCTCGCGGATCACCTTGCCGCCCGTGCCGATGACGTCGCGGATCTTCGACTTGTCGATCTGCATGGTCTCGATGCGCGGAGCATGCTTCGAAACGCCCGTACGAGCGGTCGACAGCGCCTTGTTCATCTCGCCGAGGATGTGCTGGCGGCCGGCCTTCGCCTGCTCCAGCGCCTTGGCCATGATTTCCTGCGTGATGCCGGCAACCTTGATGTCCATCTGCATGGTGGTGATACCAGCTTCCGAACCGGCGACCTTGAAGTCCATGTCGCCGAGGTGATCTTCATCACCCAGGATGTCCGACAGGACGGCAAAGTCGTCGCCTTCGAGGATCAGGCCCATGGCGATGCCGGAAACCGGGCGTTCGATCGGAACGCCGGCGTCCATCATCGACAGACAGCCACCGCAAACGGTCGCCATCGAGCTCGAGCCGTTCGACTCGGTGATGTCCGACAGGACGCGGATCGTGTAGGGGAAGTCCTCATGGGCGGGCAGCACCGGGTGCAGCGCGCGCCATGCGAGCTTGCCGTGACCCGTTTCGCGGCGACCGGTAAAGCCGAAGCGACCAACTTCGCCGACCGAGTAGGGCGGGAAATTGTAGTGCAGCATGAAGTGGTTGTACGACAGGCCTTCGAGGCCGTCGATCATCTGCTCGGCGTCCTTGGTGCCCAGCGTGGTGGTGCAGATCGCCTGCGTTTCACCGCGGGTGAATAGTGCCGAACCATGCGTACGCGGAAGCAGGCCGACCATGGCTTCGATCGGGCGAACCTGGTCGAGCTTGCGGCCGTCGATGCGGGTGCCGTCCTTGATGATGGCGCCGCGAACGATTTCCGCTTCGAGCTTCTTCACCGCCTTGCTGGCGACGAGCTGCGTCTGCGCTTCTTCTTCCGCGAAGGCTTCCTTGGCCTTGGCGCGCGCTGCATTGAGCGCGTCCGAACGGGCCGACTTGTCGGTCAGCTTGTACGCAGCGGCGATGTCGTCGCCGACGATGCCGCGCAGCTTTTCCTTGATCGCCGACGTGTCGTCCGAGGTGTCGATTTCCCACGGTTCCTTGGCAGCCTGTTCGGCGAGATCGATGATCGCACCGATGACCTTGCGGCTTTCCTCATGCGCGAACACGACGGCGCCGAGCATTTCCTCTTCGGTCAGTTCCTTGGCTTCGGATTCGACCATCATCACCGCGTCCTGCGTCGCGGCGACTACGAGGTCGAGACGACCTTCTTCGTCGAGCGCGGTGTCGAGGCTCGGGTTCAGTTCGTATTCGCCATTGCGGAAGCCGACGCGCGCGGCGCCGATCGGGCCCATGAAAGGCACGCCCGAAATGGTCAGCGCAGCCGAAGCGGCGATCATCGCGACGATATCGGGCTCGGTCTCGCCGTCATACGACAGGACCTGGCAGATGACGTTGATTTCGTTGTAGAAGCCTTCCGGGAAGAGCGGACGCACGGGGCGGTCGATCAGGCGGGAGGTCAGCGTTTCCTTCTCGGTGGCGCGGCCTTCGCGCTTGAAGAAGCCACCCGGGATACGGCCCGCGGCGGAGAATTTTTCCTGGTAGTGAACGGTCAGCGGGAAGAAGTCCTGCCCTTCCCTGACGCTCTTGGCGGCGGTCACTGCGCACAGGACCACGGTTTCGCCATAGGTGGCGAGGACCGCGCCGTCGGCCTGACGGGCGATGCGGCCGGTTTCCAGAGTGAGGGTCTTTCCGCCCCACTCCAGCGATACGGTTTTCGTGTCGAACATGTATTTTCCTTATGAACCCGCGGAGCCATATTGCAGCGCGGGGCCTACTTGTGCCGGGTATTCCGTCCCGGTCCGGTTCGAGGCTTTTCGCGCCTCCATTTTCCCCACCCAGCCGGATTGCATGGGTGCCGGATAAACGAAGGGGCGGCCTGAGCCACCCCTTCGAGAAACTCTTACTTGCGAAGACCCAGCTTCTGGATCAGCGCGTTGTACCGCTCGACGTCTGTCTTCTTGAGATAGGCGAGCAGGTTGCGGCGCTTGTTGACCATCATCAGGAGACCGCGACGCGAGTGGTTGTCCTTGTGGTTGGACTTGAAGTGCTCGGTCAGGTTGCGAATGCGCTCGGT
>JBFOLW010000180.1:0-12078 GCA_040830305.1 Erythrobacter sp. | reverse complement strand
TGGTTTAGCTTCGTAAGGGCATCACTGAACTGCTGGACCACTGATATGGCGCGGTCTTGCCACTGATCCTCACGGCACGCCTGATTTTCTTCGCTCATCGAGGCAGTCTGCACCCGCAAGCCAACGTCCGCAATCGGGTCGTTAACAGACGGTCCGCTTTTAGCATTTGAGCCGTCAAGGCTGCCGCACAAAAGCACATGGCGACCCGCTCTAATGCCTGCCGAAGAGTTTCTCGACGTCCTCCATCGACAGTTTCACCCAGGTCGGACGGCCGTGGTTGCACTGGCCTGAACGCGGGGTGCGCTCCATTTCGCGCAGCAGCGCGTTCATCTCGTCGACGCGCAGCACGCGCCCGGCCCTGACCGAGCCGTGACACGCCATGGTGGCGAGCACGAGATCGAGCTTTTCGCCCAGCAGCAAGGCCTCGCCGTTGAGCGCGAGGTCGTCGTCGATGTCGCGCAGCAGCTTTTCCGGATCGGTGCGTGCGATCACATGCGGCAGGCTGCGCACCAGCATCGCCGAGGGGCCGAAACGCTCGATGGCCAGCCCGTGCTCGGCCAGTTTCTCCGCCGCTTCCTCGAGCCGGTCGCAACTGGTCTCGTCGAGCTCGACGACCTCTGGGATGAGCAACGCCTGGCTGCGCGCGACCGCTTCCTCCGCGCCTGCGGCCCTGAGGCGTTCGAGCACGAGCCGCTCGTGCGCGGCGTGCTGGTCGACCAGCACCAGCCCGTCCTTCGCTTCGGCGACGATATAGGTGTTGGCGACCTGGCCGCGAGCGATGCCGAGCGGATAGCCCTGCGCATCATCGGCAACGGGCCCTGCTTCCTCGGCGCGGCCTCGCGGCTCGGCCATCACATCGGCATCGGCGCCGCGCCACGTTGCGCTCGGCTCGGAAACCCGCTGCTGCGGCGCGGACCAGTCGCGCCCCTCGAAGATCGAGCGTAGTGCGGGGGACGGCTCTTCACGCACCGGCTCCTGCTGCCAGCGGCTCATGGCGCCTGCATCGGGCGTCTGTGCGCTGCGCTTGTCTCCTGTCGCCAGCGCTTGCCGCAGACCCGAAACGATAAAGCCGCGCACACCCTGCGCATCGCGGAAACGGACCTCGGTCTTGGCCGGGTGGACGTTCACGTCGACATCCTCGCAGGGAAGTTCGAGGAACAGCGCAAGCACCGCGTGGCGATCGCGCGCGAGCATGTCGGCATAGGCCCCGCGCACCGCGCCGGTCAGTAACCGGTCTTTCACGGGGCGCCCATTGACGAAGAGGTACTGGTGGTCGGCCACACCGCGGTTGTAGGTCGGCAGGCCCGCAATCCCGGTCAGCCGCATCGCCCCGCGCTCCATGTCGATCGCGACGCCATTGTCCTTGAGCTCGCGCGCGATCAGCTGCGCCACGCGGTTGGCGAGCCCTTCCCCGCCCTGCAGCCCGAAGATCCGCCGCTCGCCATGGTCGAGCGTGATCGCGACATCGGGCCGCGCCATGGCGAGGCGCTGGACGACATCCTTGCACGCGGCATACTCGCTGCGCGGAGTGCGCAGGAATTTGCGCCGCGCGGGGATCCTCGCGAACAGGTTCTCGACCCTGACGCGCGTGCCCGGCGGCAGCGCGGCGGGGCCTTCGCTCACCATTTCGCCATGATCGACCACCCGCTTCCAGCCCTGGGCGGCGTCGTGCGGGCGGCTTTCGAGCGTGAAGCGCGCGACGCTCGCGATGCTGGGCAGGGCCTCGCCGCGAAAACCGAGCGTCGAAACCTGCTCGATCGCCTCGTCGGGCAATTTTGATGTCGCATGCCGCTCGAGCGCCAGCGCCATCTGCCCGGGCTCCATCCCGCAACCGTCGTCGGTCACCTCGAGGCTGGTCAGGCCGCCTTCGACCAACTTGACGGCAATGCGCGAGGCCCCGGCATCGATCGCGTTTTCGACCAGTTCCTTGAGCGCGGAAGACGGTCGCTCGACCACCTCGCCGGCTGCGATACGGTTGACGAGATTATCGGGCAGGCGACGGATCTGCGGCATAGTCGTTTCATGGTAGCGATGAAGCGCCGCGATTCCGAGGCAGCGCGTTCAGCTATCCCCCGCGGCAACCGCGGAAATTTTTGGCATTCCCCGCGCAATCTCGCTAAGGCACCGCCACCAATTCACCCCCGGAGCGGTGCGAGCGGGTTGTCACCCCCTCGCCTGACCACGCGACATTACGGAAAATCGAATAACCATGGGCTTCTGGAACAATCTCTTCAAATTCGGCGTGCAGAACATGGCGATCGACCTGGGGACCGCGAATACGCTGGTCTACGTCCAGGATCAGGGCATCGTCCTCAACGAGCCGAGCGTGGTCGCGCTGGAGACGATCAACGGCATGAAACGCGTCAAGGCGGTGGGCGACGATGCGAAGATGATGATGGGCAAGACGCCCGATTCCATCGAAGCCATCCGCCCGCTGCGCGACGGCGTGATCGCCGACCTCGACGTCGCCGAGGAGATGATCAAGCACTTCATCCGCAAGGTGAACGGCCGCAAGAGCCTGATGCGCTATCCCGAGATCACCATCTGCGTGCCCTCGGGCTCGACCAGCGTCGAACGCCGCGCGATCCGCGATGCGGCCTCGAACGCGGGCGCGAGCCAGGTCTATCTGATTCTCGAGCCGATGGCGGCTGCGATCGGCGCCGACATGCCGGTGACCGAACCGGTCGGCAGCATGGTCGTCGACATCGGCGGTGGCACCACCGAGGTGGCGGTCCTGTCGCTGCGCGGGCTTGCCTATACCACGTCGGTCCGCACCGGCGGCGACAAGATGGACGAGGCGATCGTTTCCTATGTCCGCCGACACCACAACCTGCTGATCGGCGACAGCACTGCGGAACGCATCAAGAAGGATTTCGGTGTCGCCCGCCCGCCCGAAGACGGCGTGGGTGAGAGCATCACCATCAAGGGCCGCGACCTCGTCAACGGCGTGCCCAAGGAAATCACGATCAACCAGGGGCACATCGCCGAGGCGTTGAGCGAACCGATCGGCGCGATCGTCGAAGGCGTCCGCATCGCGCTCGAGAATACCGCGCCCGAACTGGCCGCGGATATCGTCGACCAGGGCATCGTGCTCACCGGCGGCGGAGCGCTGATCGGCGGACTCGACGAATATTTGCGCGAAGAGACCGGCCTGCCGGTCACGATCGCTGAAGATCCGCTGTCCTGCGTGGCACTGGGTACGGGTCGCGCAATGGAGGACCCGATCTATCGCGGCGTCCTGATGACGGCATAGGAAGGCACGGGGGATGGCGCCGACAGGTTCACGGCGCTCGGGGTATTCCCGCAGGGCGCAGTACAACCTCTTCACCGGATACGTGATCGCGGGCATTGGCGCGCTGATCGGCGCGATCCTGCTCGCCCTGTCCTTTTTCCAGCCCCAGCTGTTCGGCGGCCTGCGCGGCGCCGCACAGGATAGTGTCTCGCCGGCGACCGAAACCGCCGCCACCGTCCGCACCGGCTCGCAAGGGTTCTGGGAAACCGTCAGCGGCTATTACCGCGCAGGCTCCAAGAATGCCGAACTCATGCGTGAGATGGAGATTGCGCGCATTCGCCTGGCCGAAGCCGAAGCCGTCCAGCAGGAAAATGCGCGGCTCAAGGGTCTGCTCGACCTGCAGGACGAAGAGCGTGCACCGGTCACGGTTGCACGACTCATCGGATCGTCCTCGGCCAGCACCCGGCGCTTCGCCTATCTGGGCGCGGGATCGAACGACGGCGTAGCCATCGGCATGCCGGTGCGCTCGCCGCGGGGGGTCGTCGGACGTATTCTCGAGGTGGGCCGCGAAAGCTCGCGCGTACTGCTGCTGACCGATACCGAAAGCGTACTGCCCGTCCGCCGGGCAAAGGACGAAGTGGTCGCCTTTGCGGAAGGGCGCGGCGACGGCCTGTTGCGGATCAAGCTCATCAACCTCGGGATCAATCCGCTCGAGCCGGGCGATGTCTTCGTCACCAGCGGAGCAGGTGGATATTACCCGCCTGGCATCGCCGTCGCGATCCTCACCGAGACCACGGACGATGGCGGTGTTGCGCGGATCATCAGCGACCCGGCAGCAACCGATTTCGTCAGCGTCGAGCCGATCTTCGAACCCGAGGCGGCCATCGGCGCGGCTACGCCGGTCGAACGCGAGCTGACCGAGTAATGGAGCGCAACGACCCGCGTTCGCGCAGCGATGCCTATGGCAGCCGAATCAACCGATCGCATTCCGCCTTCCTCGCCAATATCGTGCCCTGGGCGTCGATCGTAATCGCATCGATCCTGCCGGTCTTTGTCATCGCCACCGCATTACCGATGGTCCCGCCGCTGGGATTGCTGATGCTGCTGGCCTGGCGGCTTGTGCGTCCGGGTGTAATGCCGGTGTGGGCCGGGATGCCACTCGGCCTCTTCGACGACCTGTTCAATGGCCAGCCCTTCGGTTTCGCGATCTTCACGTGGTCGCTGGTCATGCTCGCCATCGAGCTGATCGATGCGCGGGTGCCGTGGCGTGCGTTCTGGCAGGACTGGTTCAGCGCGGGTATATTGATCCTCGGCTATCTGGTGGCGGGCTGGCTGCTTTCGGGTGGTCAACCGACTATGCATTCCTTGATCGCCCTGGTTCCGCAACTCGTGCTCACCGTCCTCCTGTTCCCCGTCGCAGCTCGGCTTGCAGCCATGCTTGACCGATTTCGCCTTCATCGCTGGAAGGCGACCTGATGCGGCTGCGCAGGCGGGCCAAACCGCGCGAGATCGTGACGCAGTCGACGCTCGAGAATGCCTTCGATCGTCGCACCTTCGTGATTGGAACGGCGATGGGCGGCCTCGGCGTACTGCTCGCCGCGCGTATGGGCTATATCGCGATTGCCGAGAACGAGAAATACGAGCTCGAGAGCGAGAGCAACCGGGTCAACCTGTCGCTGATCCCACCGCGGCGCGGCTGGATCCTCGATCGCAATGGAGCGCCGCTGGCGTCAAACCGTGCCGATTTCCGTGTCGACATCATACCCGAGCGCGTACCGGATGCCGAAGCGACGATCGCAGCCCTCGCGCCAATTCTCGACCTTGACGAGAACCAGGTTGCCGATATCACCAAGCGGATCGCCGACGGGCCGGGCTACCAGCCAGTCGAGATCGCTTCGGGCATCAAATACGACCAGTTCGCCGCCGTCAGCGTGCGCCTGCCCGACCTTCGCGGCGTGGTGCCGCAACGCGGCTTCTCGCGATATTACCCGACCGGTCCGAGCGTGGGCCATCTCATCGGCTATGTCGGAACCGCCAATGCCGAGGAATATGCCGAGCAGGACCGCAATCCGCTGCTGGTGACGCCCGGCTACAAGATCGGCAAGGATGCGCTCGAGAAGCAGTTCGAGCAGGAACTACGCGGCGTTCCGGGAGCGCGGCGTGTCGAAGTGACCGCCTCGGGCAGGATCGTCAGAGACCTCGAGACCCGCGAGGACGTCCAGGGTGATCCGGTCCGTCTGACCATCGACGGGCCGCTGCAGGATTATGCCGCCCGCCGCATCGGCCTCGAAAGCGGGTCTGTCGTGGTGATGGACTGCGAGTCCGGCGACCTCTTGTGCATGGCCTCCATGCCCAGCTTCGATCCCAACAGCTTTTCGCAAGGCATCGGGCGGGTCGAATATGCCATGCTGCGCGAAGACGAGCGCGTGCCGCTGCGCAACAAGGTTCTGAAGGGCCTCTATCCGCCCGGATCGACGGTCAAGCCGATGCACTGCATGGCCTTCCTCGATGCTGGCGTGAAGCCCGAGGAATCGATCATGTGCAATGGCGGCCGCCGGATCGGCAACCGGTTCTTCAATTGCTGGAGCAATCACGGCCGGGTCGACATGGCCAAGGCCATCTACCAGAGCTGCGACAGCTATTTTTACCACTTCGCCCAGCAGGTCGGCTTCGAGCAGGTAGCGAAATGGGCGCGGAAGATGGGGCTTGGCGAGGAGTATCCCCTGCCCGTACAAAGCCAGTTCTTCGGCACCGTCCCCTCGCCCGAGTGGAAAAGGCGGCGTCACGACAGCGAATGGCAGCCCTACGACACGGTCAATTCGTCGATCGGTCAGGGCTACTATCTGACGAGCCCGCTGCAACTGGCGGTGATGAGCGCGCGCATGGCGACCGGATACAAGGTCATGCCGCGCCTGCGCCTGACCGATGAACAGCCCCAGTTCGAGCATTTCGACTTCAGCCCCGAAGAGATCGGCTATGTCCGCCAGGCGATGAGCGACACCGTCAACGGTCCCGGAACCGCCGGCCGGGCGCGGCTTCCCTTCGACGACATCAAGATGGCTGGCAAGACCGGCACCGCCCAGGTCGTCTCGCTGAGCGTGTCGGACGGCAAGAGCGGCCCGTGGAAGTATCGCGACCATGGCCTGTTCGTTTTCTTCGCGCCGTTCGACAAGCCGAAGTATGCCGGTGCGGTCGTGATCGAACACGGCGGCGGTTCGGGTGCAGCCTATCCCATCGCGCGCGACGTGATGACCTTCATGTTCGATCCGGCGAAGGGAATGGAGGCGCTGCGTCCCCTCGAAGAGCAGTGGGGCGGAACCGCGCAGCAGCGCCTGACCCAGAAATACCGCGCTTTCGCGGCAGCGCAGGGCGAAGCGGTCCCGGCAGTCCCCGCGCGCGACGAGGACATCTTCGACCAGGTCGAGGCCGAGGCAAGAGTGGCCGCGCGCCAGCCCGAAGGGATCGCCGAGGAGGCGAGCCCGTCGCGGGTCGACGACCGCTCGCCGGAGGAGGTCAGGCGTTCGGCCGGTGCCGGCGCACCGCAGGCCGCAACTGCTCCCGATGGCGGGGACACCGCCCAGTGAGCGGCATCATCCCGGCCCCCGTCGCCCGGCAGCCCTGGCAAATGCTCTTCCCGCTGTTCGTGCTGATCGGCTTCGGCGCGCTGGTGCTGTTCTCCGCTGCCGCTGGCAGTTGGGATCCCTACGCGTCATCACACCTCGTCCGCTTCGGCGTGTTCATGGTGATGGCCTTCGTTCTCAGCCGGTTCACGCGCGAGCTGGCGATGTTCTTCGCCTTCCCGATCTACGTCGTTGTCCTGCTGATGCTCATTGCGGTGGAGGCGATCGGTTTCGTCGGTGGCGGGAGCCAGCGCTGGCTCAACCTCGGTTTCATGCAACTGCAGCCCTCGGAGCTCATGAAGCCGGCGGTCGTCCTGGTACTCGCGCGATTCTACGCCACGCTGCCGGTGGGCATGATCCCGACCTGGCGCGCGCTGATCCCTGCTGGCCTCCTGATCATGACACCTGTCGCGCTGGTCCTGCTCCAGCCCGACCTGGGGACCTCGCTGGCCATCGTCTTCGGCGGCGCGATCGTCATGTTCTCCGCCGGGCTGCCGCTGCGCTGGTTCATCGGAGCCGGAGCGGCCGGGGCCGTACTTGCCCCGCTGGCATTTTTCTTTGCCTTGCAGCCGTACCAGCAGAAGCGCGTCTTCACCTTTCTCGATCCAGAAAGCGACCCGCTCGGCGACGGTTACCACATTACCCAGTCCAAGATCGCAATCGGATCGGGTGGGTTCTCTGGCAAGGGCTTCAACGAAGGATCGCAGAGCCACCTGCACTACCTGCCCGAACCGCACACCGACTTCATCTTTGCCACCATGGCGGAGGAATGGGGGTTCATCGGCGGGTTGGTGGTAATCGGTGCGTTTGCGATGATCCTGCGCTGGGGCCTGTCGGTCGCCCGCGCAAGCGGCGACCGGTTCGGCAAGCTGATCGCGCTCGGAATGACCGCCACAATCTTCTTCTATGTAGCGATCAACCTGATGATGGTCATGGGGCTGGCACCCGTGGTCGGCATCCCGCTCCCCTTCATGAGCCACGGAGGCAGTTCGATGCTGACCAACATGATCTGCATCGGCTCGCTGATGATGGTCCACCGCTGGAACCGCAAGGCGCCGCGTACCGGGTTGCTGCGCTAGAGTTCCACCAGGCCCAGCTTGAGCGCACGGACCGTCGCGGTCACCCGGTCGTTTGTCTGCAGCTTGTCGTAGATCCGCCGTGTATAGGTGCGCACGGTTTCGGGCGATATCTCGAGGATCGTGGCGATATCGGTGGCGGACTTTCCGCGCCCCATCCATTCGAGCACTTCGCGCTCGCGTTCGGACAGGGTGACCGATGGCTCGCCCGAATCCATGATCCGGCAAATCTGCAGATGCGCAGCCAGCAGCAGGGAATGGACCGCTTGCAGGCGACCGGTCTCGAAGCGCGCGGGATCGTCTCCGAACCGCGCCACGGCGAACCCATCCCGGTTACGCGGTCCGAAAAGCGCGAAGCCCACCCAGTTGTCGATGCCCAGCTCGTCCAGCTGGTCGAGGTAGACCTGCGCATCGCGATCCCCCTCCGCCGCACTGCGGGCGGCGCTCCATGTCAGGATCGGCCCGCGTTCGAAGGTAAGCCTGGGCACAGGATCGCGGCTGCGGAAATCTTCGCCGATATAGAGCTTCTGATACTTCAGCGGATAGTTCTTGGCCCAGACAAATGCGTTCTTCGAAGTCGGCGATTCGAAGGCCGGCGTGAAATGATAGCTGAACCAGCTGGCACCCTCTTCACGACATGTAGAATATACGTACTCGAGGATCGCCTCGCAGTCGTCCATCCTCGCGATATGGGCTGTAAAATCTTGCAATTGGCTCCCAACCGATCTCTTTGTCCCCTGAATAAGGGACTGTCTTTTACCATCCCGATACTTATACGCCGAGTCCGAATTATCGCTGGCGCTCGGTGGGGGGCAGATGCCGGCTCAGTAGGGACGTAACTTACAATGACCCCCGGCATGCGCCGGCCAAGCGCCGGACACGAACTCGACTGCGAGTGCCAGGAACTCGTCGGAAAAGTCGGTGACGAAACCTGTGATAAGGTGCTCCTTGAAGTGTGCCGTGCGAACAAGCTCGGCCTGGCGATCACCATCTGGGATTTGCCGCGGGTTACCGGCCTGCAACTGCACGCCGCCTTCGCAGCCGTCCGCACGCTGGAATTCGGACGAATCCTGATGGTCGGCGATGATCCCTCCAATCCCTTCGGTGCCACCCTGCAGGTGCGAAGCACGGCAGCGGCGCGCCTGAATCGGCTTCGTGTGGCCTGATTTTCGAATAGGGGCTTTTCATCGCGAAAAAGCCCGCTATATGGGCGCCTCCCGAGTCGGGAATGCCTCATTCCACGAGGCCGCGGCAAGCCGCAGTGTGGACGCATAGCTCAGTTGGTAGAGCAGCTGACTCTTAATCAGCGGGTCCTAGGTTCGAGCCCTAGTGCGTCCACCACCACCCCTTATACTGGCAAAAACTTTCGAGGCCTCTGGCCCCATTGCGCGCCTGTCACATGCGATGTGATATGAACCGTTGGCAATCACATTGTAATGTGATATCCGCTAGGTCATGAACACGATCGAAAAAGTTCGCACGCTTGTCTCGCAGGGACTCATGACCCGCGCGGGTCTGGCCCGCGCCGCGGGGCTCCATGCCAACACGCTGCGCGATTGCGGTGAGGACAGCTGGAACCCGACAGCCGAAACGCTGGCCAAGCTCGAAGCCTTCCTCGAAGCCAATGACGAGACCCCGGTCATCGTCGGTGCCGAGGAAATCATCGACGAGGCGCGCAACGGCCGCATGTACATCCTCGTCGACGACGAGGATCGCGAGAACGAGGGCGACCTGATCATCCCTGCGCAGATGGCCACCCCCAGCGCAATCAACTTCATGGCGACGCATGGTCGCGGCCTGATCTGCCTCTCGCTCGACCGCAAGCGCGTCGAAGCGCTGGGCCTGGAGCCGATGAGCCGCGACAATCGCGAGAGCATGCAGACCGCCTTCACCACCTCGATCGAGGCAAAGGAAGGCGTCACGACCGGTATCAGCGCGGCCGACCGCGCGCGCACCGTCACCGTCGCCATCGATTCGAGCAAGGGCCCGGACGATATCGTCACTCCCGGCCACGTCTTCCCCCTCGCCGCGCGCGACGGCGGCGTGCTGGTGCGCGCGGGCCATACCGAGGCGGCGGTCGATATCTCGCGTCTCGCCGGGCTCAATCCCTCGGGCGTGATCTGCGAGATCATGAACGAGGACGGCACCATGGCGCGGCTCGACGATCTGATCGTTTTTGCGCGCAAGCACGACATGAAGATCGGGACGATCCGCGATCTCATCGAATACCGCATGCGGCACGATCACCTGGTCGAGCGCGTAAGCGAGAACAGCTTCGAGTCCGATTATGGCGGCGACTGGCGGCTGCTCACCTACCGCAACACGGTCGACGGGAGCGAAAGCTACGTCTTGCAGAAAGGACACGTGGTCGAAGGCCAGCCCACCCTCGCCCGCGTCCATCCCATCTCGATCTTCGACGACGTGCTCGGCAAGCCGGGCCCGCGCAAGCGCACGCTCCAGCGCGCGATGCAGGCGATTGGCGAGCATGGTTCGGGTGTGATCGTCATCATCACCGGACGCCGCGCATCGGACAGCGGCTACAGCGAGAACGATGCCAGTCGCAATGTCGGCATCGGGTCGCAGATCCTCGCCGATCTCGGCATCGAGGACATGATCCTGCTCAGCAATTCGCAACCCAATGTCGTCGCGATCGAAGGCTACGGCCTCAATATCGTCGATCACAAACCGATTCCGGAGTGACCCGAATGGCCCGTTTTCTCATCGTCGAAGCGCGTTTCTACGACCACCTCAACGATATGCTGATCGCCGGCGCGCGCGCTGCGCTCGAGGCCGAGGGCCATCATGTCGATGTGCTGACCGTGCCCGGTGCGCTCGAAATCCCCGGCGCGATCGCGCTCGCTTCGGAAAGCGGCGAATATGACGGCTATGTCGGGATCGGCGTGGTCATCCGCGGCGAGACATATCACTTCGAAATCGTCGCGGGCGAGAGCGCGCGCGGAATCATGGCGCTGACGATGGACGGCATGGCGATCGGCAACGGCATTCTGACCGTCGAGAACGAAGACCAGGCGCTGGTCCGCGCCGATCCCAAGCAGAAGGACAAGGGCGGCGAAGCGGCGATGGCGGCAATAGCTCTGCTGAAACTACAGCAACGTTTCGCGGCCTAGCCGGCGCCGTCGAGGAACTGGTCCAGCCCGAGCGGGGCGAACGGTCCTATTATCAATTGCTCGAAAACGCCGAAACCTTCCGAGCCGTCGCTGGCGGACACGCGGACCGGCATCTGGACGTGCAGGTTCTCGAGCGCGAGGGCATCGAGATCGGCGAGGTCGATATTTTCGCGCTCCACCTTGAGGGCCCCGTGATACATGCCGTGCCCCCATTGCGGGTGCGTATAGCCGAGCCCGCGCATCTGGAAGCGGCCCAGCGGCTCGAAGGTCAGCTGTTCGGGTGCTCCGCGCAGCGCCAGCGATAGCGTCCCGCCCGAGGGCCAGCGGGTGCCCCGATCAAGCCGCGTGCGCATGCTACCGTGGCCTTCCGCAACGTCGTCCGCGCCAGCACCCTCGCCCGCCCAGGCGGCACGGGTATTCCAGGCATTGCCGTGTTCGTCATTGTTAACATGGAAGAACAGGCTACCCGCGGGAAAATTGACCGGCGTCCATTGCCAGAAGAAAGCCGGCATCGGCGCACCGGGCATCGGCTGCATGTCGCGCGCACCGACGGGGCGAACGCCCCAGCTGCGATCGCGCGTGCCCATTGTGCCTGCGGCAAGGTCCTGCCTCTCGCCATCGACCTCGATCCAACCCTGGTAGCGTCCATTCTGTGTGAGGCGGGTGTAGTCCATGAAGGCGCGCGGGCCGATCCGATGGGTGAAGCGCGGTTCCTCGATCGGAAAGGCACGACCGGTAAAGGTGATGTCGGCCGCCATGCCCTCGAACGGTTCGAGCCGGATGCGCAGGATATTGAGCGCCTCGATGATCTCGACCGAGATCGGCCCCGCCGCCATCGCCATGCGTTCCATTCCCAGTTCCGCACTGGCGTGGACACAGTACTGCACCCCGTCGCGGATGACGTTGAAATGCGCATCTATCACATCGAGATGCGGATAGATCCCCAGCGCCACGGCAAAGAAGCCGCCGCCGTCGGGCGCATATCCGTTGAAGAAATAGCGGTCGTAGAAATTCCGGTCCGT
>JBFOLW010000179.1:0-2969 GCA_040830305.1 Erythrobacter sp. | reverse complement strand
GGTCGGTAAGGCTGACCTGGCCATCGACGACGAAGCCATCTTCGGTCTTCGCGCTGGCGTAGAGCGAGATGCCAAGCATCTTCGTTTCTGCCAGTTGCTGCAGAGCGGTGTCGGCGTCGAGGTTCGAATAGTAGCCCGAGATACCGATCATGGAGTTCTCGCTCGGGAAATACTCGATCCCGCCACCGAAGAAGTACCCGTCAACCTTGGTGTCGATCGACGTGAAGCCCGGCATGGACTCGCCGCTACCGTCGATCAGACCGCCAGCAAGATAGATGGCGAAGTCCTCGCGGATCGCACCTTCCTGCACGTTGGTCGGTTCTTCTCCCTGGTCGAGGCCGAGCGCGCCGGCCATGATCGGCTGGCTACCACGCGAGACCTGCATCTGGGCGGTCTGGATCGGACTGCCCAGCGTGGCGATGGTGCCACCCGAACGAGCCAGATCCGATTCCCGCAGACGCGAGGCGTTGAAGGACTGCAGATCGTTGAACGATTGCGCGATCAACTGCTGCGCACCCGATTCTCCAACCGGCGCGAGGCCGGTGAAAGTAGCCCGGATCGCAGATGCCGAAGCGAAGTCGAGTCCGTAGAGCTCGGCCAGGGCAGCATTGCCGCGGTTCTGATCGAACAGCCGCGCATAGGCACGCTGCACGGGGTTCAGAAGGTCGATCACCGTATCGTAGCTGCGGGCGCGGATTTCCATCTGCACGCTGTTCGGGTTGTAGGTGAACTGCTGGAAGAGGATCGGCGACAGGTCGTTAGCAACGAATTGTCCCGTTCGCGCTCCACCGATGGTCATGATGGTGTAGATCTGACCCAGGCCGTTGACCTGCTGCGTGACACCGGCTCCCACGGCGACGATACCGCCGAGCGAGGCGTCACCCGTGACAGCGAGAACGTCCGAAGCATTGTTCGGGCCGATGTCGATCATCAGCGTCGACGCCGAGGACAGCACTGCCGAACCGTCGATGGTGAGCGTGTCGATGCCACCGATGGTGCCCGGCGAGATCGCGCCCATCATGTTGGTCACGAAGGGTGCGGTGACCGTGCCGCCGCCCTGCAGGGCGCCGCCAAAGAGCGTGAAATCGCCAACCGAATTCAGGCCGCCATTCACCGTGATCGTGCCGCCGAACTGGCTGATGTCGATCAGCGACGTAAGGTTGCCGTTTGCGGCGATGTTCAGACCCGCGCCGCTACGCACGGTCAGGCGGTCAATGGTGACAGCGCTGCTCAGCGTGGTGGTGCCCGCATTGGCGAGCGTCACGTCGAAGTAACGCGGATCGACATTGACGGCCGGATCGGGATCGATGACCGGATCGACGTTGTTGGGCACGAAACCGGTTGCGCCGGGCAGACCGTTGTCGAGCGTGGGATCGGGCAGCGGGTCGCTCGAAAATTCGGGGCTGCCGCCGTCGCTACCCTGCGCTTCGTCGTCGGCGAATTCCGCACCGGTGTTGCCGTGGGCGATGTTCTCGGCAAAGTCCGGAGCGCGATTCTGCGCTTCGTTGGCCATGATCAGGCCATCCCTTGCAAGAGCTCCGCGACCGCCGGAAGCGGCGCCTGCCACGGCAGCTTCGGGAGCCGCAGCGACCTTGGTGGTGCCACCCAGCGCGTCGATCATGTCGGCACCGACTTCGCCGATCCCCGAGGTGATGGTGCCATCGGCATTGCGCGCCGGGGGCGTAGCATTGCCGTTCGCCAGGTTCTGGCAGCCGTCGCCGGGATTGTCGCCTTCGGGGTCGAAGCAGACCTCGCCCCATTGCGGCGCGCCGCCTTCGGTCCCCGCACCCGGGCTGGTCGGGATGCCGTTGACGATGTCACCGTTGGCATTGATGATACGGTAGTTGGGGTCGAGCGTGGTTTCCCAGTGGCTCGCATCCTCCCAATTGCCATCACCGGCCTTGGCGGTGACGTAGCGATAAGGATTGTTGGCTGCGATCCAGTCCCAATAGAGGAACAGCGGCTGGTAGAAGCTTTCCGTGCCGTAGCTCGAGAAAGCCTGCGGTCCGAAGAAGCGCGAACCGCCCGACAGGACACCGATGACCAGATCTTCATTGGTGATCGGATTGTTCGCCGCGTCGAGGATCAGCGGGCCGCCCGAGTCGCCGCCGGCGGTCGTGCCCTCATTGGCCCGCGGCTCGTCCTTGTACAGGTTGAAATCGAAGGGGTTGGTCTTATTCGGATCGTCGAAGTCGAGACGATAGAGCACCTGCGGCAGGTCACCGAAGGGGGCGCCGAAGAGGAAGGTGTTGCGCGCATCGAAGGACGTCAGCGAGCCAATCATGTTCTCGGCTGCGCGGCGACGCCAGTCGATGCCCTGCGATGCGCCGGTGGTGCCGGTGCCCGAGCGACCGTAACCGGTGATGTTGACGTGGTATCCGGTGCCGTCCTGGTCGCTGATCTGATCGGGAGCGGGAAGCGGCGAGAAAAGGAGCGACCATGTCGGCAGGTTGGCTGCCGGCGTATCGAGGCTGGCGATTGCCACGTCGGCTTCGAGGAAGCCTGCTGCAGCAGGGTCCGCCAGCGAACGCGGATCGTAGTAGATGCGGTTGACGTCGAAGACCGCAAGCCCCGGGTTGCTCGTGAAGGAGTTGTTGATCCAGTTGATGAAGCCGGGCAGCGCATTCGGGTCGAACGACCAGGCCGAACGGACAGAGCCGTCATTGTAGTCGGTCGCAGCGCGATCGTTGACGCAGTGGGCCGCGAACAGCACGGTGCGCGGGTTGATCAGCGTGCCCGAGCAAACAAATCCGTCGTTGCGGAAGAACATGCCGACACCGTTGAACTCGTTGTCGGCATCGACGGCACCGCCGTCGGAACGATCGGCGTTCGGGTCGACATTGTCATTCGGCACAATTGCGTGTGCAGGCGTGCTCATCGCAACCGCCGATAGAGCGATTGTGGCTGCGCCCGTCAGCAAACGGGTGCCAGCACGATTGAAACTCGATTTCATTTTGAAGCCCCTCAAG
>JBFOLW010000178.1:0-9890 GCA_040830305.1 Erythrobacter sp. | reverse complement strand
GATCCCGCGCGCGATCCATTCGGCCAGCTCGAAATAGCGCTCCTGCAGCCACAGGACGGGCGGCAGGACCGTGTTCTCGATCAGCCCGCTATCGGGGAAGGCCCAGGTCGCCGCGATCAGCACGATGAAGAACAGCATGCCCAGCGACTGCAGCTTCTGCCAGTTGTCCGCCCATTGGCGCGGCAGCAGACCTCCGACGATGTGCGACCCGTCGAAGGGCGGGATCGGCAGCAGGTTGAACAGCGCGAGAAAGACGTTGATCAGGATGAACATGCCGCCTGCGGTCAGCAGCCACTGGGGCGGCATGCTCCCAGCGGCGATGAAGGCCCCCGATATGGCACCGAAGAGCAGCGCCCCGACGAAGGCGAGCAGCAGGTTCGTGCCGGGCCCGGCGGCCGCCACCGCGACCATGCCGAAGCGCGGGTCGCGCAGCCGGTCGCCGCGCACCGGTACCGGCTTGGCCCAGCCGAAGATCGGCCCACCGAACAGCGCGAGCGCGCCGGGCACCAGCAGCGTGCCGATCGGATCGACATGGCGGATCGGATTGAGCGAGAGGCGCCTCTGCTCCTTGGCGGTGGGATCGCCCAGCGCGAGCGCGGTCCAGCCGTGGGCGACTTCGTGGAAGACGATGGCAATGATCAGGCACGGGATCAGGATCACCGCGAGCAAGAGCGTTTCGGTCATGGCGGGTTAGATAGGAAGCGCAGCGTCAGCCCGCCAGCGCTTCGCGGAAATGCTTGCGGCACATGGCGACATAGCGATCGTTGCCGCCGATTTCGGTCTGTGCGCCTTCGTTGACCGCCTTGCCCTCGGCATCGACGCGCAGGTTCATCGTTGCCTTGCGCCCGCAATCGCACACCGCCTTCATCTCGACCAGCGCGTCGGCGATCCCGAGCAGTGCCGCGGAGCCGGGGAACAGCTCGCCCTGGAAATCGGTGCGCAGGCCGTAACACAGCACCGGGATCCCGGCATCGTCGGCCAGCCGAGCCAGCTGCCAGACCTGCTCGGTGGTGAGGAACTGCGCCTCGTCGACCAGCACGCAGGCGATCGGGTCCTCGGCATGGTCGGCCAGGGCGCGCGCCTCGATATCGGTGTCCGCCTCGTAGCGATGTGCGTCGCTCGCAAGGCCGATCCGGCTCGAGATCGCGCCAAAGCCCGGCCGGTCGTCGAGCGCTGCTGTCCACAGCGACACCCGCATGCCGCGCTCGCCATAATTGAATGCGGTCTGCAGCAGCGTGCTGCTCTTCCCCGCATTCATGCTCGCATAATAGAAATAGAGCTTCGCCATCGCCCCGTCGCTAGCGCCGTTCGCGCAGCCCGGCGAGTCTGTCCGGGAGCACTTCTCCACAAGCACCGTTAAGCATGGCGACAGGCGCGACCGCCAATGGTGGCCGCTTTAGGAAATCCAGAAGGAACGGGCAGGGACACGGCGATGGCGGAAGCGACTGGCGCGACACAGAACGGAATTCTCGGCTGGATCGAGCGGAGCGGCAACAAGCTGCCCGACCCGGTTTTCCTGTTCTTTTGGCTGATCGCGATCCTGGTCGTCGTTTCGGTGGTCGCCAGCCTCGCCGGCCTGTCCGCCGCGCATCCCACCGAAATCGATCCCGATACGGGCGCGGCAACAATCATCAGCGCAGTCAGCCTGCTCAGCGCGGAGAATATCCAGCGGCTGTGGGTCGACATGCCCGAGACCTTCACCCACTTTCATCCGCTCGGCTACGTGCTTGTCGTGATGCTGGGCGCCGGCGTCGCCGAGCGCGCGGGCCTGTTCGGCACCGCCATGCGCGCCGGCGTGCGCAATGCCCCCACCTTCCTGCTGACGCCCATCGTCGCGCTGGTCGGCATGATGGGCAATCTTGCCGCCGATGCCGCCTATGTCGTGCTGATCCCGCTTGCCGGAATCATCTTCCATGCTGCCGGGCGGCACCCGGTGGCAGGGATCGCAGCCGCCTTCGCGGGGGTTTCGGGCGGCTTTTCGGCCAACCTCCTGCCCGGCCAGCTCGACGCGCTGCTGTTCGGGATCACCGAGGCCGCGGTCGAGACCGTCTTCGGCGAATTCACGGCCAACATTGCGGGCAACTGGTATTTCATCGCGGCTATGACCTTCGTCTTTCTGCCGGTGATCTGGTGGGTGACCGACAAGGTGATCGAGCCCCGCCTCGGTCCCTGGAACCCGGCAATGGCAGGAAATGCCATATCGCCCGAACAGCAGGGCGAAGTCGCCGACGGCGATCGCGCGCTGAGCGAAGACGAGCGCAAGGGCCTACGCCGGGCCGGCCTTGCCGTCCTGTTCGTGGTCGGGCTGTGGCTGTTCTTCACGCTCGGCCCTGGCACTCCGCTGATTGACGAGGAGGCCTCACCCGAGGCCCGTCTCACGCCGTTTTACCAGAGCCTCGTCGCGGGCTTCTTCCTGCTGTTCCTTCTCGCGGGCTGGGCTTATGGCAAGGCCGCCGGCACGATCGAGGACCATCGCGGGCTGGTGAAGATGATGGCAGGCGCGATGGAAGACCTGGCCTACTATCTCGTGCTTGCATTCGCTGCGGCGCATTTCGTCGCCATGTTCGCCTGGTCGAACCTCGGGCTGATCCTCGCGGTCAACGGCGCCGATTTCCTCGGCAACAGCGGCTTGCCCGCCTGGGCGCTGCTGGCCGCGATCATCATCGTTTCGGCGCTGCTCAATATCTTCGTCGGGTCCGCCAGCGCCAAATGGGCACTGCTTTCGCCGGTGCTGGTGCCGATGCTGATGCTGCTGGGCATCACGCCCGAAATGGCGACTGCTGCCTATCGCGTGGGTGACGGGGCGACCAACATAATCACGCCGCTGATGGTCTACTTCCCGCTAATCCTGATCTTCTGCCAGCGCTGGCAGAAGGACTTCGGACTCGGCAGCCTTGCCGCGACCATGCTGCCCTATTCGATCGGCCTGCTGGTAGCAGGTCTGGCAATGACGATCGGCTGGGTCGTGCTCGACCTGCCGCTCGGACCGGGCGCCGGAGTGTTCATGGAAGCCCCCGCGGCATCGGCGGCCGCGGCAGCGGGCTGATCAGTCCTCGTCGTCGAGGTCGCGGACGACCTTCGGGTCGTTCAGCAGCCTCTCGATCCGGTCGGCTTCGTCGAAGCTTTCGTCGGCCTGGAAACTGAGCCGCGGCGCGAACTTGAGACCGAGGCGCTGCGCGACCTCTTTCTGGAAGAATGCGGTGTTGGTCCGCAGCGCCTTGAGCACCACGGCCTCATCCTCGCCCAGAAGGGGCTTCACATAGGCCTTCGCATTGCGCAGGTCGGGCGTCATCCGCACTTCGGTGACCGCGATATTGCTCGCCGAGAGCACATCGTCATGCGCCTCGCCGCGCGCGAGCAGTTCGGACAGGATGTGCCGTACCCGTTCGCCCACCTTGAGGACGCGGACTGATTGCTGTTCGGGGGTCGAATGCTGGTGCTTGGCCATCAGGCGGTCTCTTCCACTTTCGCAAGGATGCGTTTCAACGAGGTCATGTTGCGCGCGGTGCCCTTGCAGCCGAGCCGCCGCTCGAGCACCTTGTTCGACAGGTCCGATACACCCACTCCATGCACGTAGTCGAGGAACAGCACGCCCTCGCCCAGCGCGAGGCGCTCGCTCCCCTTCCTTCGATGCTCATCGATCAGCGCATCGACATCCGAAGCGTCGGGTTGCTGGCTGAGGAAGATCGAATGCACCATCTTGTCCGACCCGTGCTCGGGTCCGGTACCGTGAAACGGGTTGGCCTCGATCGCGGCGCGTATCTGGTCGGCCGTGCGGACGATGGCGCAGGACTTGAAGCCAAACCGCTGCTGCACAACGCTTTCCAGCTGGATTTCCAGCATCGCCGGGTCGCGCTCGTCGGTCAGGATCACATTGCCGCTGGCCGCCACGGTCGACACGTCTTTGAAACCGGCGTCAGTCAGCGCAGCTACCAGATCCACCATCTTGATCCGGTTGCCACCGACATTGATGCTGCCGAGAAAAGCGACCAGGCGCGCCATGGGTGTTACTTACTCACCGGGCGCGGCGTGGGAATGGCGGTGCTGGTCGCGCGGGCGAGCAGCTTGCCCGCCTCGTCGAACAGCTCGCCTTCGAGGAAGATCACCTTGCGTCCGCGGCGCACGACCCGGCCCTTGCCGATCAACGGCCCCGCCAACACAGGCTTGAGCAGGCTCATCGAGATGTCGAGGTTGAGCGGTGCTTCGGCCCGGTCGGTCGCCCAGACATGCGCCCAGCCCATGACTTCGTCGAGGAACCCCGCGACCAGCCCGCCCTGCACGCTGCCGCGCGGCGTGACGAAGCTTTCGGGTGCGTGGAAGCGCAGGGTGATTTCCTCACGCTCCTTGTCGAAACCGTCGAATTCTACGCCCATCAAATCGGCATGCGCCGCGCCGAGCGCGTGCTCGGTAATGCTCATTCGTCCGCTCCGGGCACGGGCGTCGGGATCGCGCTCGACGTCGCGCGGGCCAGCAGGTTGCCGTCGCTGTCGAACAGCTCGCCTTCGAGAAAGGCCACCCGCTTGCCTACCTTCACCACGCGCCCCTTGGCGGTGATGGTTTCCATCGGGACCATACGCAGGAAGGTGAGGTTCATATCGAGATTGAGCGGCAGGCGCTGCTCGGCCTCACCGAAGCGCGCTTCGGTGACAGCCAGCAACGCGCCGCCCATTACTTCGTCAAGGAACCCCGCGATCAGTCCGCCCTGCACCGCGCCGCGCGGCGACGCAAAGCTCGGCGGCGGGGTGTAGCGGCAGGTGAGTTCGCCTTTCTCTGCGTCGAAAGAGACGAACTCGCTGCCCATCAGCTCGGACGAAGGCGAGCGCCTGCGTTCGTAGATCCTCGCCATGCGTCCTCAGCCCCCGCTTACAGCGTGCGTTCGCGCTCCTCGACTTCGAAGACTTCGAGCTGGTCGCCCGGCTTGATGTCGTTCGTGTCGGCAAGCACGACACCGCATTCGAGACCAGCGCGGACCTCGTCGACGTCGTCCTTGAAGCGGCGCAGCGAGGCGATAGTCGTGGCCGAGACGATGACGTCTTCGCGCGTAAGGCGTGCATGCAGCCCCTTGCGGATGGCGCCTTCCTCGACCAGCAGGCCGGCGGCCTTGTCCTTCTTGCCCGAACGGAACACTTCCTTGACCGCGGCACGGCCGACGACATGCTCGATCCGCTCCGGACCCAGCTCGCCCGCCATCTCCTTCGCGATTTCCTCGGTCAGGTGGTAGATGACGTCGTAATACTTCATCTCCACGCCGTCGCGCTTCACCAGCTCGCGGGCTTTGGCATTCGGGCGGACGTTGAAGCCGATGATCGGCGCGTTCGAGGCCGAAGCGAGGCTGACGTCGCTCTCGGTGATCGCACCCACGCCTGCGTGCAGCACGCGGACCTTGATCTCGTCGTTCGAGAGGTTGTGCAGCGCGGTAGTGATCGCCTCGACCGACCCCTGGACGTCGGCCTTCACCAGAACGGGGAATTCAATGACGTTGGCGGCAAGGTTGTTGAACATCGTGTCGAAGCTGGTCGGAGCCAGCGCGGTGCGCTTCTCGGTCGCCTTTTCCTGACGATATTCGGCCACTTCGCGGGCGCGCTGTTCGTTTTCAACCACGGTCAGCACGTCACCGGCAGACGGCACGCCGCCGAGGCCGAGGACTTCGACCGGCATCGACGGGCCGGCCTTCTTGATCTGCTTGCCCTGATCGTTGACGATCGCGCGCACACGGCCGCTTTCGGTGCCCACCACGAAGGTGTTGCCGCGCTCGAGCGTACCACGCGTGATCAGGACGGTCGCCACCGGGCCGCGGCCCTTGTCGAGCTGCGCTTCGATGACGGTCGCTTCGGCCATCCGGTCGGGGTTGGCTTTCAGTTCGAGCAGTTCGGCCTGCAGCGCGATCTTTTCGAGCAGTTCGTCGAGCCCGGCCTTGGTCTTGGCCGAAATCTCTACGTCCTGCACATCGCCCGACATCTTCTCGACGATGACTTCGTGTTCGAGCAGGCGGGTGCGGATGTTGTCCGGATTGGCTTCGGGCTTGTCCATCTTGTTGATCGCAACGATCATCGGCACGCCCGCGGCCTTGGTGTGATTGATGGCCTCGATCGTCTGCGGCATGATGCCGTCATCCGCCGCGACCACCAGCACCACGATATCGGTGACATTGGCACCGCGCTGGCGCATCTCGGTAAATGCTGCGTGGCCCGGGGTGTCGAGGAAGGTGATCGGATCGCCGCCCTTCGTCTTCACCTGGTAGCTGCCGATATGCTGCGTGATGCCGCCGGCTTCGCCCTTCACCACATTAGCGCCGCGAAGTGCGTCGAGCAGCGAAGTCTTGCCGTGATCGACATGGCCCATGATGGTGACCACCGGCGGACGCGGCTTGAGCGTTTCTTCCGGATCGACATCCGCCTCGGCGGCGATGTCGACATCGGCCTCGGAGACCTTCTGGATATTGTGGCCGAACTGATCGACTAGCAGTTCCGCGGTGTCCTGGTCGATCGTCTGGTTGACGGTGACCATCATGTCGAGATTGAAGAGTTCCTTGACGAGGTCGGCACCCTTTTCGCCCATCCGCTTGGCGAGTTCGCCAACCGTGATCGCTTCGGGGACGACGACGTCGCGGACCTGCTTCTCGCGCGGTTTGCTCGAGCCGCCGCCCTGCATGCGGCGTTCCTTCTCGCGCGCACGCTTGAGCGCGGCGAGACTGCGCGCGCGGCGCCCCTCGTCCTCGTTGAGTGCCTTCTTGACCGAGAGCTTGCCCGAACGGCGCTTGTCGGTCTTCTCGGCTCCGCGTGCGGGCTTCTCTTCTTTCTTCTTGCGCTCCGGCTTTTTGGGCTCGGGGCGCGCAACAGGAGTGAAACGACGCGGCGCCGGTGCGGGCGTGCCGCTCGGCTCATCGGTCTGGGCAGGCGTTTCTTCCGCGGCTGCCTCTTCCTTGGGCGCTTCCTTGGCCTTCTTGGCGTCCTCGGCCGCCTTCTTGGCAGCCTCTTCCTCAGCCTTCTTGTTCTCGGCAGCGCGCTTCTTCTGGTCCTCGGCGGCCTGCTTAGCCTGCTGCTCCTCACGCTTGCGCGCTTCCTCGGCGAGGCGCAGGCGCTCCTCCTCGGCTTCGCGCTGGAGGCGGGCTACGCGCTCCTGCGGCGTCTCACCGGCAGGATCAGGCTTCTTCTTCGGGGCAGGCTTTTGCGCCGCCGGAGCCGGGGTCGGTTCCGGAGCGGGCGGTGGGGGAGGCGGCGGCGGCGGCGCGGCCTCGCCCGGCTTCACGAGCTTGCGGCGGCGCTTCACCTCGACCGCGACCTTGTTGGTGCGGCCGTGGCTGAAGGTCTGCTTGACCTCGCCCGGCTGTGCGCCCTTCAGGGTCAGCGGTTTGCGGGCTGGTTTCTTGTCGTCGTCGCTCATTCTAGCTCGTTTCTCTTCGTCTCAATCGTTCAATTCGTCGTCGGCGCGCGGTCCGGCTGCGCGATAGCGGCCGGGAAGTCTTGCCCCAGATAATGCATGAGGCGCGTCAGGGGCTTGATGACCCTGGCGGCCGATGCATCGTCGGCCAGCGCCAAGTGGACGACATTGTCGCGGCCCAATGCCACAGACAAAGCGTTCCGGTCCAGAGGCAGTTCGAGGCCGCGTTCACCCGATCCTTCCACCTCGCGCCCGACGCGCCAGGCCTGGTCGAGCTTCTTACGCCCATCCTCACTCGCATCGCTGGCGTGCAACAGCAGGGCAACCGCCCCGCCGCGCGCCGCTTCGGCGATACGCTGGGTGCCCAAGATAAGGCTTCCCACGCGCATTTCGAGCCCCAGACGGTCAAGCACCACGCGGGTGAGCGCATCCTCGACCATCTGCGGCAGGGTTTCCGGCACCTCGAGTTCGCCCGATTTGAACGCCCGCGCGAGCGCTCCCTTCAGTTTTCCAGCCGCCTGCGCCGTGGCCAGCTCGGCATGCGAGACACCGATCCAGGCCCCACGCCCAGGCGCCTTTTCCTGCGCATCGGGCAGCACCAGGCCTGACGGGGAGACGACCAGCCGCACGAGCGTTTCGCGCGGGGCCGTATCGCCGGACAGGATGCAGCGGCGTTCCGGGCAGGACTTGGCGGGCCCCGCTTTACGGGGCCGCCGGGAGTCTGCGATGTCGGGGCTCAGGCGCTCATTGGGTGGAGTCCGCATCGGCGGCCTCCTGCGTGTCGGTTGCTGCGGCAGGTGCCGGCGCTTCCTCTTCGTCTTCGAACCAGTGTGCGCGGGCCGCCATGATGATCTCGTTGCCCTGCTCTTCGGTCAGACCGTATTCGCCCAGCACGCCGCCCTTGTCCTGCTCGCGGACCGAGGGACGCCGCATCGGCGGGCCATCGGCATTGTTGCGGCGACGCGGGGCCTCGCGCTTCTTTTGGATCAGCTCGTCGGTGGCAAGATCGGCCACATCGTCGAGCGTCTTGAGCCCGGCCTTGCCCAGCGTGACCAGCATGGCCTCGGTCAGGTGCGGCAGTTCGGCGAGGTCGTCCTCGACGCCAAGCTCGCGACGCGCTTCGCGGTGCGCGGCTTCCTGCCGTTCGATCGCTTCCTTGGCCCGGTTCTGCAGTTCCTCGGCCAGTTCCTCGTCGAAGCCTTCGATGCCGGCGAGTTCGTCCAGCTCGACATAGGCGACTTCCTCGAGCTCGGCGAAGCCTTCGGCAACGAGCAGCTGCGAGAGCGTTTCGTCGACGTCGAGTTCCTCTTCGAACATCTTCGAACGCTCGGCGAATTCCTTCTGGCGCTTCTCCGAGGCTTCTTCCTCGGTCATGATGTCGATCTGGTTGCCGGTCAGCTGGCTGGCGAGACGCACGTTCTGGCCGCGGCGACCGATCGCGAGCGACAGCTGGTCGTCGGGCACGACGACCTCGATGCGACCGTCTTCCTCGTCGAGGACCACGCGGCTGACGGTGGCCGGCTGAAGCGCGTTCACGATAAACGTCGCGCCATCTTCCGACCACGGAATGATATCGATCTTCTCGCCCTGCAGTTCCTGCACGACTGCCTGGACACGGCTACCCTTCATGCCGACGCAGGCGCCGACCGGGTCGATGCTGCTGTCGTGGCTGATCACGCCGATCTTGGCGCGGCTGCCCGGGTCGCGGGCGGCGGCCTTGATCTCGATGATACCGTCGTAGATTTCGGGCACTTCCTGCGCGAACAGCTTCTTCATGAAGTCGGGATGCGCGCGGCTGAGGAAGATCTGCGGGCCGCGGTTGTTGCGCTCGACCTTGGTGATCAGCGCGCGGACACGCTCGCCGACACGCGCGGCTTCGCGCGGGATCTGCTGGTCGCGACGGATGACGCCTTCGGCGCGGCCGAGGTTGACGATCACATGGCCGAATTCGACCGACTTGATCACGCCGGTGATGACTTCACCCGAGCGGTCCTTGAATTCCTCGTACTGGCGCTCGCGTTCGGCATCGCGGACCTTCTGGAAGATCACCTGCTTGGCGCTCTGCGCATCGATACGACCAAGGTCCACCGGGGGCAGCGGATCGACAATGAAGTCGCCGATCTTGGCATCGTCCTGCAGCTTCTGTGCAGCCTTAAGATCGACCTGCTTGAAGTAGTCTTCGACCTCCTCGACCACCTCGACCACGCGCCACAGGCGAAGATCGCCGGTCTGCGGATCGAGCTTGGCGCGGATGTCGTTTTCCGCACCGTAGCGGTTGCGGGCAGATTTCTGGATCGCCTCTTCCATCGCCTCGATGACGATCGCCTTGTCGATCATCTTTTCCGAGGCGACCGAGTTAGCAATCGCGAGGAGTTCAGCCTTGTTGGCGGAAATGGCGCTGGCCATCAGTCGTCTGCCTTTTCTTCTTCGATGTCGTCGGCACCGCTCGTGTCGAGCGGCTGAGTGGCGGCGATCAACGCGTCGGTCAAGACGAGCTGTGCCGAATGAAT
>JBFOLW010000177.1:0-8644 GCA_040830305.1 Erythrobacter sp. | reverse complement strand
GAACAGCATCGCGGCGATACGCGCCGCGAACATCTTGGCCAGATACACCGTCAGCGTGCGCGAAGGGAAGAAATCGAGCTGCATGAAACTCCGCTATTCGGCTGCCGCAAGGTCGATCCTGAGCCGTCGGCGACCGAACAGTCGGCCGAGGCGTTTGGTCATCTTGGCGAACCACACTTCGAGCGCACCGATGGCCTGCCCGCCGGGAACATGGGCGACGCGCCAATACATCCACACGATCAGCGCGGCAAAAAGGAAGAAGGGCCCCCACAAAGCGAGGATCGGATCGATCCTGCCGAGCGCGGCGACGTCTTCGCCGTACTGGTTCACCTTGTGGTAGGCGACCACCATGATGATCGACAGGAACACGCCGAGCGCGCTGGAGGATCGCTTGGGCGGCACGCCCAGCGCCACCGCCAGCAGCGGCATCAGCGCCATCATCACCACTTCGACGAGCCGGAAATTGAAGCTCGCCTGGCTTGCATCGCGCTTGTCTTCGGGTTGCTCGTCGCTCCAGCCGACCCGTAGCAGTTCGGGCAGGATGTATTCGCGTTCGGCATCGCCGCGGGCGCGGAACTGCTCGATCGCGGGCAGGTCGATCGGCAGGTCGTGACGGGTGAAGGTAAGCACGCGCGGAGTCTGACTGCCGGTGTGCTGCACGATGGTTCCGTCGGTCAGTCGCAGGATGATCGTGTCGGGATTGTCGGTGGTCGCAAGGAAGGCGCCTTCCTTGGCCGAGATCGACAGTACCTGCCCCCTGTCGTTCGATACCCGGGCGAAGATGCCCATCAGCCGACGCCCGTCATCCTCGCTCTGTTCGATCCGCAGCGCCATCCGATCGGCCAGCGTCGTAAATTCGCCGACCTTGATCGAGGCGCCGAGCGCGCCCGAACGCAGCTCGTATTCCATCTGCTCGTAATAATAGCGGCTGACCGGCTGGATGAAGAACACCAGCGCGACATTGATCGCCATCAGCACCGCGGTGATCGCAAACGGCACGCGCAGCAGCCGTCCGTAGCCAAGCCCGACCGCGAGGAACACGTCGAGTTCGCTGGTCGTGGCCAGTTTGCGGAAGGCGAGCAGTATGCCGAGCAGCAGGCCGAGCGGAATCGCCAGGCTGGCATATTCGGGAACCAGCGCGACAAGCATCTTGAAAACCACGCCCACCGGGCCGCCTTCGACCGCGACGAAATCGAACAGCCGCAGCATCTTGTCGAGCACGAGCAGCGAGGCGGCGATGGCGAACACCGCCAGCATCGGCACGATGACGAGCCGGAAAATGTACCGATCGATGCTGGGCAGGAATGAAAGCACGGTGTCGCCGGTCAATTGTCTCAGCGGGTGGCCCTAGCGCGGTTTTCGCCGCAGGTCATGCCCCAATCCGCCCGCCGGATTACCACCGGCGGCTGCCCGGCACGCCCTTGAACGGGCCGGCCTCGCGCGATGTAATCCAGCCGCCGTAAAAGCCTCCGGGTTGCGGAACCACCTGTTCGCCATCGACGAGGCAGGTGTCGAAAGGTGCGGGATAGAAGGCGATGTGCCCGGCGATCCCGGCAAAGTCGGGTGTGGGGTCGGGATAATCCCAGCCGACTGCATCGAGCAGCTCGTCGCCGATGCGGACGTCCCAATAGCGTGCCTGCCCCTTCCATTCGCACAACGAGCGCCGCGCGTTGCGCGACAGAAACTCCATCGCGATGTCGGACTGCGGCAAATAGTAGGTCGGCGGATGGCTCGTCTCGAGCGTTCGCCAGGCCTTGCGTGTGTCGGTCAGCGTCACACCGCGATGGCGGATGACGATGTGCCTGTCGGTGGGTTCGGCAATTGCCGGGCGCGGATAGTCCCAGACGCTTTCCTGGCCTTCAGCGACAGGATCGGGTTCGGGGTGGTCGATGACCGCGATCGGTTCAGGCCTTTTCCAGCGTGCATTGCAACGGATGCTGGTTCTGCCGTGCGAAGTCCATCACCTGGTGGACCTTGGTTTCGGCCACTTCGTATGGGAAGATCCCGCAGATACCGACGCCCTTCTGGTGGACATGCAGCATCACCCGCGTCGCCTCTTCCATGTCCATCTTGAAGAACCGCTTGAGCACGATGACCACGAATTCCATCGGCGTGTAATCGTCGTTGAGCAGCAGCACCTTGTACTGGCTCGGCTTTTTCGGCTTGGCACGGGTCTTGGTGGCGATGCCGACTTGGCCGTCGCCCTCGTTGGCGTCGTCATCGCCGTCGCCGGCGCGGATCGGAAGGGGGGGCAGGGCGTGGATCATTGCTGGAGCCATTATCGTAACGCATCGCCAAATCGCAAGGCGTCAACGCCAGGCGAGTGCGGGCAGCGGGGTCGAAACCGCCAATTCCGCGAGGGCACGGGGCAAAAAAAGGGCCGGATGGTCTCAAACCATCCGGCCCACGGTGTCCAATTCGCCGGGCGAGGGAGAGAGGAGAGAGTGCCCGGCGGATTGAAGCTTGTGCGGTTCGCTTACGCGGCCTTGCGGACCTTTTCGGCGGCCAGGCTCATGCGGTTCGAAACCGGAGCGAAAGCTTCGTTGGCGAGCTTCAGCATGGCTTCGGTGTTCTTCGAGGTGGTCGAGACCATCGCGTCGAAATTGCGACGGGCGATCTCGCCCTGCAGCTGGAACAGTTCGGTCGGCGACTTGACGGCGGCGAACTTCTTCACGTCTTCCTGGACGGTCTCGGCAGCCGACTTGGCTTCTTCGACATAGGTGCGGCCCATGTCCTGCATGCCGGTGGCGAGGATCTTGCCCGATTCGACGAGGGCGTCGAGGTTGCCCTTCTGGAATTCGACGGCGTCCTTGGTCATTTCGGTGCCCTTGTCGTAAGCGGCCTTGGCGCGGGTCTGCACGTCGGCAGCCATTTCCTTCGCCTTGGCGGTGTAATCGGTGGTGGCGGTCTTCTTGGCAGTGGCCATGATGGTGTCCTTCAGCTGGAAAATCGGGTTGGTCGAGGCGGGTTTCGCCTTGGGTGCCGCTGCCTTCCTCGGGGCGGCCTTGTTTTTCTTGGCGGCTACCGGCTTCTTGGCCGGCGCTGCCTTTTTCTTGGCGACAGTCTTCTTGGGTGCGGCTTTCTTGACCGGCGCCTGCTTCTTCGGCGCAGTTTTCTCGGGTTCGGCCGCGACAGCCTCGGCGACGACTGCGGTCTTCACCGGAGCCTTGGTGTCCGCTTCGACGGCCTGTTCGACCTTCTTGGCGTTCACCGCTTCTGCGGTCTTCTTCTCCGCTGCGTCGGCAAACGCCTTCTCCGCGGCAGCATCGATTTTGCTCTGACTATCGGCCATGGGAAACCTCGCTTTGTTGCACTGCACAAAATAGGCATTGCATGTGCGAAGTCAAGCGATTTTTGTGCAGTGCACAATAACGCGAGATAGGCCGCTTTTTCAGTGTGTTAGCGCGTCGCGACGTAGCGTCCCGGCGCGTCTTCGATCACTTTGTCGCCCTTTCCACCGGGCTCGCGCCTGCCTTCGGCGGCGACCTTTCCCGCGTCCTGCGCACGCAGCCAGTCGATCCAGTCTGGCCACCAGCTGCCCGGATGTTCCTCGGCGCCTTCGCGAAATTCGGTGAGGCTGCGGGGCGAGCCATCATTGGTCCAGTACTGGTATTTGCCTGCCTCGGGCGGATTGACGACGCCCGCAATATGTCCCGAGCCGGCGAGCACGAATTTGAGCGGGCCCTTGAAGTGCTCGGTGATCTTCCAGACGCTTTCGGCGGGTGCGATATGGTCTTCCTTGCCGGCCTGGACATAGGTCGGCGTCTCGACGATCCCGAGATCGATCGGCGTGTTGTCGACGCTCAGCGCATCGGCTTCAACCAGCTTGTTGTCGCGATAGAGGTCGCGCAGGTACTGCTGGTGCCACTTTGCGGGCAGGTTGGTGACGTCGCCGTTCCAGTGGAGCAGGTCGAACGCCGGATAATCCTCGCCCAGCAGGTAGTTGTTGACCACATAGTTCCAGATCAAATCGGTGCCGCGCAGCAGGTTGAAGGTCGCGGCCATATAGCGCCCGTCGAGATAGCCGTCGGCGCTCATCGCCTTGACCATGCCGAGTTGCTGGTCGTCGACGAAATTGAGCAGCTCGCCCGCCTTCTCGAAATCGACCTGCGCGGTGAAGAAGGTTGCGCTCTTGACCTTGTCCTGTTCGCCGCGCCGGTGGAGCAGGGCGAGCGTGGCCGCCAGCGTGGTTCCGGCGACGCAATAGCCGATCGTGTGGACGCTCGGTACATCGAGCCGCTCGCGGATATGGTCGATGGCATCGATCTGCCCGCGCACGTAATCGTCCCAGATCACGTCCTTCATGCTAGCGTCGGCCGATTTCCAGCTGACCATGAACACGGTCACGCCCTGTTCGACTGCCCAGCGCACGAAGCTCTTCTTGGCGTTGAGGTCGAGGATGTAGAAGCGGTTGATCCACGGCGGGAAGATCACCAGCGGCACTTCCATCACCTCCTCGGTCGAAGGCGAGTACTGGATCAGCTGGTAGAGCGGGGTCTCGTGCACCACCTTGCCCGGCGTCACCGCGATATTCTCGCCCAGCTTGAAGGCGCTGGCGTCGGTGTGCGAGAGCTGGCCACGGCGCAGGTCGGCGAGCAGGTGCTCCATCCCCTTGACCAGATTGTCGCCGCGCGTCTCGAGCGTGCGCTCCATCACCACCGGGTTGAGCAACGGGAAGTTCGACGGGCTCGCCGCCTCGGTCACCGCGCGGGTGGTGAAGCGCAATTGCTCGCGCTTGTCCTCGGGCAGGCCTTCCATCCTGTCGACCATCTCGGACACGCGTTCGGCGAGGAACAGGTAAGTCTGGTGGATCAGCGCATAGGCGGGATGCGCGCGCCAGCGCGGGTCGGCGAAACGGCGGTCCTTGCGCGGCAAATCGGGCTCGCCGGTCGCCTGCGGCTGACCATCGGCGCCAAGGCCGTACTGCCGCAGCACCTGCTGCCACAGCGCAATGCCTTCCTGCACCAGCGCCTGCTGCTGCGCGGGGTCGGCGATCGGCATCTGGCGGTACCAGTCCTCCGCCATGCGCATCCAGCGCGAGGGATCGAAATAGGGCGCCAGCGCCTGCGGATTGGCCAGCTGCTCGGTCTGGTACTGCAGCCACAGTCCCTGCAGCCTGGTGCCAACCTCGGTCCAGTGCTGCATGTCCTCGGCGCTCAGCGGCGTGCCCGAGCTCGCCTCGGCCAGCGGCGCGAACAGCGTGCGCGCCAGTTTCGCGGGGGCTTCGAACATATTGGTGAAGGGATCGGGGCCGTCTTCGGTCATTCTCGCTCCTGCCGGGTATCAAGCGCCTGTTTGGTAGGCCATAGGATATTGCGCAGCCCGATGCACCTAGGCCGATTGCACCTGCTTCGTGAATAGGTAATCAGTGTATCTCAACCAACGCGCGACGAGGCCTGAATGTCCGACGAATTCTACCGCATCAAACGCATGCCCCCCTATGTCATCGCCGAAGTCAACGCGATGCGGCATGCGGCGCGGCAGGCAGGGCGCGACATCATCGACCTCGGCATGGGCAATCCCGACCAGCCGCCGCCGCAGCATGTGATCGATAAATTATGCGAGGTCGCGGCCAAGCCCGATGCGCATGGCTATTCGCAGTCGAAGGGCATTCCCGGCCTGCGGCGCGCGCAGGCGAACTATTACCAGCGGCGTTTCGGCGTCGAGCTCAATCCGGAAACCGAGGTGGTCGTCACGATGGGCTCGAAAGAGGGCCTGTCGTCGATGGCGACCGCGATCAGCGCCCCGGGGGATGTCATCCTCGCGCCCAGTCCGGCCTATCCGATCCACACCTATGGCTTCATCATTGCCGGCGCCACGATCCGCAGCGTGCCGACCACGCCCGACGAGCAATACTGGAAGGCGCTCGACAACGCGATGGCCTATACCGTCCCGCGACCGACGGTGCTGGTGGTCAACTATCCCAGCAACCCGACGGCAGAGACGGTCGACCTCGCTTTCTACGAGCGGCTGGTCGAATGGGCGCGCGCGAACGAGGTCTGGGTGCTGTCCGACCTTGCCTATTCGGAACTCTATTACGACGGCAAGCCGACCCGTTCGATCCTCGAGGTGCCCGGCGCGAAGGATGTGGCGGTGGAATTCACCTCCATGTCGAAGACCTTCTCGATGGCCGGCTGGCGGATCGGTTTCTGCGTCGGCAACACGAAGCTCGTCGCCGCGCTGACGCGGGTGAAGAGCTATCTCGACTATGGCGCCTTCACCCCGATTCAGGCCGCCGCCTGCGCCGCGCTCAATGGCCCACAGGACGTGGTCGAACAGAACCGCCAGCGTTACCAGCATCGGCGCGACGTCATGGTCGAGAGCTTTGCGCGCGCGGGCTGGGAAATCCCCTCTCCGCCCGCGAGCATGTTCACCTGGGCCAAGCTACCGCCCGGGTTCGAGGACATGGGCAGCCTCGAGTTTTCCAAGCAGTTGCTCCAGCATGCGGAGGTGGCCGTGGCGGCTGGCGTCGGTTTCGGCGAAGAGGGCGAGGGCTATGTCCGCATAGCGATGGTCGAGAACGAGCAACGCATTCGTCAGGCGGCGCGCAATATAAAACGCTTCCTTTCCGAACACGCGCGCGGATAGGGCAAGAGACACATCCGAAACGGTAGTAGTTCTACGCTACCCCCGTTCCCAAATACATGCGTTGTCTTCACCTTCGGAATTGGCCGGGGGCAGGGGGCAATTTATGAGTTTTCCGACACTTCAGTGGCTGTCACGCAGTTCGTCGGTACCGGCGCGCTGGGACTTGCGGCTCGTGAGCTGGTCGATGGACCACGCAACGGCGCGCGCGCCGGATCGCGAACGCCAGCTTGGCGTCCTCGACTGGCGGCCGGAATGCAGGCTGCCGCAATGGCGCGAGCTTGCGGGGCGCGCCTTCGTCGTCGCGATCGGGGTCGACGATCCGGTCGAACGCGCGGGACTCCTCGGTCGGGGGTTCGGCGACGCACTCGGTAGCCGGATCGCCTTTGTCGAGCTGGGCGCCCGGCTCCTGCTGCTCGAGGGCGCGATCGATGCCATGCCGCGGCGGCTGGCGGCGGGGCCGGTCACGCTTGACCTGTTTCACCGCGACGGATGTGTCGGGGGGCGCTGGCTGGGATTGCACCCGCGCGAGTTCAAGCTACTGTGGCGGCTCGCCGAAACACCGGGCATGCCGGTGTCGAGTGCGCGCCTGCTGCGCGAAGTATGGCGGCTGGAACACCGGCCCGAAACCAACTCGCTTGCAGTCCATGTCTCGCGCCTGCGCGCGAAGCTGGCGATTGCGCGCTGCGAATGGCTTGTCCAGACGCATCCCGAGCGCGGATATCGCCTCATGACCGCTCCCCGGACGGAGGAAATGCGCGCGCATTGCGCCTGAGCCGTGCTGTCGCGGCTGGACTTTACGCTTACGTAAGGTACCAAGGACCCGAAGGACATTTCCCGACGAGAGGCAGAGCCATGAATTTCAGCGACCGCGTATCCATCGATCTGGCCGACAATGGCGTGGCGCAGGTGCGCTTTACGCGCGGCGACAAGATGAACGCGCTCGATCCCACGCAGTTCGAGGCGGTCATCGAAGCGGGCAATGCGCTGCGCGAGATGGCGGGCCTGCGCGTGGCGGTGCTCTCGGGCGAGGGTCGGGCATTCTGCGCCGGGCTCGATACCACCAGCTTCGGCGGCGATCCGACCGGCTCGGGCACACTTGCCGAACGAACTCATGGTAATGCCAATCGTGCGCAGGAAGCCGCGATGACCTGGCGCAAATGTCCCGTGCCGGTGATCGCTGCGGTCCATGGCGTATGCTTCGGCGGCGGGCTGCAGATTGCCAGCGGCGCCGATATCCGCGTGGTCCATCCGGCGACGCGCATGGCGGTGATGGAAATGAAGTGGGGCCTTGTGCCCGACATGGGCGGATATGCGCTGTGGCGCGGCCTGGTGCGCGACGACACCCTGCGCGAACTGACCTACACCAACCGCGAATTCTCGGGCGAGGAAGCGCTTGGCCTCGGCTTTGCGACCATGCTCGAAGACGATCCGCACGCCCGCGCCACCGCGATCGCCGAAACCATCGCCAACAAGAACCCGCAGGCCATCCGCGGTGCCAAGCGCCTGTTCCGCGTGATGCACGAGGAGGGCGAGGATGCGATCCTGCTCGCCGAGAGCAAGGAACAGGATGGTATCATCCGTCAGCCCAACCAGATCGAGGCGGTGATGGCCGAGATGCAGAAGCGCGCCCCCGCCTTCGCCGACGGGTAAGCGCGCGCTGGTTCAAACGGGATAGCGCCTTGCCATGATGGGCGCGACCGACCGGGGCGAATGGGGGAGAATTGCGCTTGGCTACGAAGAAAACGCGACACCGCAAGCTATCGCCGCTGAAGGCGACACTAGCCATCCTCGGCTTGTTTGTGGCGGTATCGCTGCTCGGCGGGACCGCGATCTGGTCGGTGTTCGGACTGGCCGAGGATTTCGAGATCGACGGACGCGCGGCGCAGGTTCGCGAAGTCGATCCCCGCTTCGGTGCAGGCTGGGGTGCCTATGGCGGGGATGCGCTGGGGTCGCGCCTCTCTGACGCGGGGCAAAACACGCGCGAGAATGGTGGGGAGCTGGGGATTGCCCTGCCGGGCTCCCCGAGGGCGGTCGGAGGGGGCCAAGCGGCGGGGGG
>JBFOLW010000176.1:0-6109 GCA_040830305.1 Erythrobacter sp. | reverse complement strand
CGCGCTCGCCGAATACGGCCGCGCCGAGATCGCCATTGCCGAAACCGAAATGCCGGGCCTGATGGCGCTGCGCGAGGAATACGCCGGCAAGCCGCTCAAGGGCGCGCGCATCACCGGCTCGCTGCACATGACCATCCAGACGGCGGTTCTTATCGAGACGCTGGTGGCGCTGGGCGCCGACGTGCGCTGGGCCACCTGCAACATCTTCTCGACGCAGGACCACGCCGCCGCCGCCATCGCGGCGCAGGACATCCCGGTTTTTGCCGTGAAGGGCGAAAGCCTTGCCGACTACTGGGATTACGTCGGCAAGATCTTCGACTGGTCGACCGATGACGATGCCGACCAGACCGCCAACATCATCCTCGACGATGGCGGCGATGCGACCATGTTCGCGCTCTGGGGCGCGCGTATCGAAGCCGGTGAGGAACTGCCCGAGCCGCAGAATGCCGAAGAGATCGAATTCCAGCGCGCGCTCAAGGCCTTCGTCAAGGCCAAGCCCGGCTATCTGACCAAGTCGGTCAAGAACATCGTCGGCGTGTCTGAAGAGACGACGACCGGTGTCCACCGCCTCTACCACCTCGCTAAGCAGGGCAAGCTGCCGTTCCCGGCGATCAACGTGAACGACAGCGTGACCAAGTCGAAGTTCGACAATCTCTATGGTTGCCGCGAATCGCTGGTCGACGCGATCCGCCGCGCAACCGACGTCATGTTGTCGGGCAAGGTCGCCTGCGTCGCCGGTTTCGGCGATGTCGGCAAGGGGTCCGCCCAGTCGCTCCGCAATGGCGGTGCGCGCGTGCTGGTGACCGAGATCGACCCGATCTGCGCGCTGCAGGCCGCGATGGACGGTTTCGAGGTCGTGACGATGGAAGAAGCGGTGAAGGTCGCCGATATCTTCTGCACTGCGACCGGCAACGAGCACGTCATTACCGCCGAACACATGAAGGCGATGAAAGACAAGGCAATCGTCTGCAACATCGGGCACTTCGACAGCGAAATCCAGATCTCGGCGCTCGACAATTACGAGTGGAACGAGTTGAAGCCGGGCACCGACCTTGTGAAATTCCCCGACGGCAAGGAAATCATCGTGCTTGGCAAAGGCCGCCTCGTGAACCTGTCCTGCGCGACCGGCCATCCCAGCTTCGTGATGAGCTTCAGCTTCACCAACCAGACGCTGGCCCAGATCGAACTGTGGACCAAGGGCGACGAATACGAGAACGATGTCTATGTCCTGCCCAAGCACCTCGACGAGAAGGTCGCGGCGCTTCACCTGGACAAGCTCGGCGTCAAGCTGACCCAGCTCAGCCAGAAGCAGGCCGACTACATCGGGGTGCCGGTCGAAGGGCCCTTCAAGCCCGAGCATTACCGCTACTAATTGTCGCAACCGACGGAAATTCCGTCGCATGAACGCGCGCGGGGGCATTGCACTCCCGCGCGCGTCCGCATAGCTGGCGGGTAATGGAAACGTCTCCCGCACTGCTGGCCGTGCTCGGCCTCCTGCTGGCGCTGTGGACCGCCGGTGCCGTGTGGGTGATGCTGCGCGCCAGCGGCCGCGACCAGAAATCGGCCGCCAGCCGCAGGCTCGCACAGCGCTTGTCGCGCCTGATCGAGGAAGGGCCGGCAATCCCGATGCTGGTGCGCGCCGACGGCCGGATCGAAGCCCCCGATCGGCTCGCGCGCTGGATGGGCCTGACGAAGGTCCCGGAATATCTCAGCGAGCTGGCTGGCCCGGACGGGACCGGCCTGACCGAAGAGCAGATCGACGATCTCACCCGCAGTGTGCGCCGGACGCAAAAGACCGCGCGCCCGTTCCGGATGGTGATCAAGGTCGCTCCCGGTTCGGGCAAGGCACTGGCCTTGCACGGTTCGCTTGCCGATCCGGCTGTCTCGCCAGGCGGTGCGGCGCTGGTCTGGGTCTTCGACTTCAGCGACAGCGAGGCCGAGGTATCCAGATTGCGCGAGGAAGCCGCGCGCTCGCGCGAGGATTTCGGCGCGCTCGTCGGGCTGATCGAGGCGGCACCGATGCCGATGTGGTTCCGCGGTCCCGACATGCAGCTGCGACTGGTCAACAAGGCTTATGTTTCCGCCGTGGGCGCCGAGAGTGCCGATCAGGTGGTTGCCGACCAGATCGAGCTGGTCGAGACCGTCAACGGCCGCACCGCAGCGCAGGTTGCCCAGCAGGCCGCGGACCGCCGCCAGCCGATCGAACGCATTCTCAGCGCCACGATCGATCGCGCCCGGCGGACAATCCGGGTCACCGACCTGCCGCTCATGAGCGAAGGCATCGCCGGCTATGCAGTCGACATCGAGGAGATGGAAGAACAGGCTCGCGAATTCCGCGCTTTCCGCGAGGCGCAGCGTTCGATGCTCGACCAGTTGTCGATCGGCGTGGCGCAGTTCGATGCCGCGCATCGCATGACCTTTGCAAACCAGCCATTCCATCGCGTGTTTGCCCTGCCGCCCGGCGTGGTCAACGATCGCACCACGTTCCAGCAGATGCTGCTGATCGCCCGCGAGAACGGTCGCATTCCCGAAGTGCGCGACTATCCGGCTTGGCGGAACGAGCTGGCTGAATGGTTCCTGCGCGACGAGCCCCACGAAGAGGCCTGGCCGCTCCCCGACAGCACCCATCTTCGCATCGTCGCGCAACCGCTGCCCGACGGCGGTCTGGTGATGATCGCGGAAGACCGGACCGAACAGCTGGCGCTATCCGCAACGCGCGACACGCTCCTGCGCACGCGCACTGCAACCTTCGACAACCTGTTCGAGGCTCTCGCGGTCTTTGCACCCGACGGACATCTCGAGTTGTGGAACCGCGGCTTCCCGGGAGCCTGGGGGATCGATCCCGAAGTGCTCGACGGGCACCCGCAGGCCGAAGACCTGCTCGGCGCGATCGCCAAGAACCTTGCCGATCCAGGAGCGATATCGCGGATCAACCACGTCATCCGCGCGGCAACGCTGGACCGGAAAAAAAGCGACGACCGGATCGAACTGGCCGACGGTCGCACGCTCGACTTCGCCGGGGTTCCACTGCCCGATGGCAATGGCATGCTTACCGTACTCGACGTGACCGCGTCACGTCAGGCGGAAGAGGCGCTGCGCGAGCGGAACCGCGCGCTTGAAGAGGCGGATGCAGTGATGACCCGCTTCCTAGCCAACATGAGCTACGAATTCCGTACGCCGCTAACGTCGATCGGCGGATTCGCCGAACTGCTCACCAGCGGGATCGCTGGCGAGCTCACACCACAAGCCAAGGAGTATGCGCAGGCAATCTCGCTGTCCGTCGGCAAGTTGACCGAACAGGTCGAGAATGTTCTCGACCTGTCGCAGTCGGAAGCAGGCCTGATGCCGTTGCGCAAGACGAAGCTCGACTTGCTTCCGTTCTTCACCGAAATCGTCCGTAAGCAGGAACGGCGCATCGTCGATGGCGGACTTACGCTCGATCTCAAGGGCAGTCCGGACAAGGCGGTCATGGCCGACGCCCAGCAACTGCGCCGGGCGATCTCGCAGCTGCTCGACAATGCGATCAACGGCACGCCGCGTGGCGGGCGGATCGTGGTCGATTTCGGACGCAAGCGTGGCGAGACCAGGATAGTCATTTCCGACAACGGGCGCGGAATGAGCCAGCATGAACTTGCCCGCGCGCTCGAAGGCATCCGCATGGCTGCAGATGGCAAGGGGATCGAACGCCGCCAGGGGCTCGGCATTCCGTTGGCGCGCCAGCTGGTCGAAGCTCATGGCGGGGCGCTCGAAATCCAGAGCCGCAAGAATGGCGGAACGACCGCGACGATAACCCTGCCGTGAGGGTCGCACTGCCCGATCTCCCCGCCATGGAGGCCTTCGGAAACCGCATTGCCGACAAGCTCTTGCCGGGCGATGTCGTCGCCTTGAGCGGTACGCTCGGGACCGGCAAGACGACGCTGGCGCGCGCGATTATCGGAGCGCTCGGCCACCGCGGCGAAGTGCCGTCGCCGACCTATACGATCATCGAGACCTATGACGATACGCGCCTGCCGCTGGTCCATGCTGACTTCTATCGGCTCGAGCACCCGGGCGAGGTCGAGGAACTCGGTCTCGATGACTATCGCGAAGGCGCGGTGCTGCTAGCCGAATGGCCCGATCACGCGGGCGGATTCGAGCACGAGACGGGCTGCCTCCAGATTGCGCTGGAAAAGGTGGGTGACGCGCGCGAGGCCGTTGTAACCACCGGCGCATCTTGGCAAAGCCGGTGGCCATGAGTGACGCGCTGCCCGACGGGCTACACAGCTTTCTTGGCGACACCGAATGGGGGGGGGCGGAGATCGCGCCGCTCGTCGGCGATGCCAGTTTCCGCCGCTATTTCCGCCTCCGCATGGCCGGGCGAAGCGCGATGCTCATGCATGCGCCGCCACCGCACGAGGATCCCGGCCCCTTCCTCCACGTCGCGCATTGGCTCGACGGGAACGGCCTGCGCGCGCCGCACATACTCGCCGAAGATGCGGCCCAAGGCTGGGTGCTGATCGAGGATTTCGGCGACCAGCGGATGCGCGAATGGATCGACGATCATCCCGAGAGCGAGCGTGACATCTATCGCAAGGCGATCGATACGCTGGTCGCGCTGCACAAGCTGCCGCCCGGGCCGTTCGACCCCTACGACATGACTGTCTACCGGCGCGAGGTGGACCTGTTCATCGAATGGTACTGTCCAGCGATGGGACTCGAAGTGGATGCCGGGGGCTGGGCCGACGCGTGGCAGAAGGTGCTCGCGCCGCTGCTCGAACGGCAGCCGCCGGGCGTAACCGTGCTGCGCGATTACCATGCCGAGAACATCATGCTGCTCGATCCCGCAATGGCGGGCGGCGATCAGGGTCTGATCGATTTCCAGGATGCGCTCGTCGGGCATCCCGCCTACGATCTCGTCAGCTTGCTGCAGGATGCCCGGCGCGACGTGCCGGAGGAGCTAGAGGCAGCGATGCTGGCACACTACGTCGCAAAGGCCGATCCGGGCGATGAGTTCGCAGCCGACTACGCGCGGCTGGGCGCGCAGCGCAACGCCAAGATCGTCGGAATCTTCACGCGCCTTTGGAAGCGTGATGGCAAGGCGCGCTACCTGTCGATGATCCCGCGGGTGTGGGCGGCGATGGAACGCGATCTAGCGCACGAAGCGATGAAGCCGGTGGCCGAATGGTTTGCCGCCAATATCCCGCAGGTCATCCGCGATGCGCATGGGGGACGGATCCAGTGACGACGCTCGCTTCGGATACCGCCATGCTGATGGCTGCAGGCCTGGGCAAGCGCATGCGCCCGCTTACCGCCACCATGCCCAAGCCGCTCGTGCGAGTCGCCGGGAAACCCCTAATCGACCGCGCGCTCGACCGGCTCGAGGATGCGGGCGTTTCGAAGGCAGTGGTCAATGTCCACTATCTGGCCGATGCGATCGAGGCCCACACCGGCTCGCGCAAGGCGCCTGCAATCACCTTTTCCGACGAACGCGACCTGCTGCTCGAAACCGGCGGTGGAATGGTCAAGGCGCAGGCGGACGGCCTGCTGCCCGACCCGTTCTTCGCCTGTAACGCCGACAGCATCTGGCTCGACGGACCGCGCAATGCCTTTGCCGATCTCTCGGCGCGCTGGGATCCGGAGAAGATGGATGCGTTGCTGCTGGTCGTGACGCATGCACGCGCCTTCAATTTCGACGGCACGGGCGATTTCTACATGGACGGGTCCGGACAGTTGGCGCGCAAGCTTCCCGGCCGGATCGCACCGTTCATTTACACCGGTATCCAGATCGTCTCGCACCGCCTTCTGCGTGATGCGCCCGAGGGCAAGTTCTCCACCAATTTGCTGTGGGATCGCGCGATCGAGGAGGGTCGGCTCTTTGGCCTCGCCTTTACCGGGCAGTGGTACGAAGTCGGCACGCCGGCGCATATCCGCCCGACCGAGGAGGCGCTCACGGGTGGCTGAGCGCGCGCAGCCCAAAGTCTATTCGATAGCTGCGCATCGCGGGTTCGCCGATGCGCTGGTGGCGGGGCTGGTCCCGCGCTACGCCGATCCCGAGTTCGGGCTGGCCAAGCTGACGCTGCTGGTCCCGAGCAGTCGTGCGCGCCGGACGATTTCCGAGGCTTTCATCCGT
>JBFOLW010000175.1:0-5122 GCA_040830305.1 Erythrobacter sp. | reverse complement strand
TGCGGTTTCGCTCGTTGGAACAGGGAAGCAACTCAAAAGAGGAGACAAACTCTATGCGCCTCCCCAGCAATGCCCATGTCGCGATCGTCGACGGCGAGAACTTCACCGTCATGCGCAATGGCGGCAAGCCGTTCGAGCCCAGACTCGGCTCGGCTGAGAAGCCGGACCTGACCGCCACCAACTTCAGCGCCGGGATCAAGCACCAGGACGACATCGGCCAGCGGCACGGCCGGACCGACCTCGGCGAGCTTGCGCATGGCGCCGCCGCGGCCGAATGGCTCAACGCCAAATCGATCGCAGGCGAGATCACCGATGTCCTCGTGATCGCCGACCCCAAGACGCTGGGCGAAATGCGGCGGCACTATCATTCCGAGCTGGAGAAGCGCCTTGTCGGCGAGATCGACAAGACGGTGACCGGGGAATCGACCGAAAGGATCGAGCGGGTGATAGCCAACGCCTGAGCCCTCTTCCCCGCACGAAAGTAACAGACCGCACGCCGAACCTGTCGCTCTCGCAACACTTTTCATCGCTCGGCCCTTGTATCGACACATTACGTCGGCATTAAGGTTCGCCTAACCAGGAAGAGTGTATAGGGTCGGAATGCGGAAACGGTTTTTTGGAAGACTGCTGGCAATCGGGGCGATGGCCTTCGCCGCGCCGGCGCTGGCACAAAGCAACGGCTTCGAGGCCCAGTTCGACAATGCCCTGGGCACCGAGGCCCGCACACCGCAAACCCTCGATGCGCTCTATGCCCATCCGCTTGAGCGCCAGATCGCCGCTTTGGCCGACGGGTCCAACGGGCGCATAGGCGTTTATGCCGTCGACCTGTCATCGGGCCGCGAAGTGGGTGTCCTCGCCGACCAGCTGTTCCCGATGGCCAGCACCAGCAAGGTCGCGATTGCCGCGGTGTTCCTGGCCGGTGTCGACGAGGGGCGCTGGAGCCTGACCAGCGAGTTTCGCCTGCCACGACCGGGCGGCGCATTTCTTCCGGCCTACAAGCACCTCAGCCTGATGATTTCGAAGAGCTGCAACGATTGCACCGACGCATTGTTGCAGGCTGTCGGCGGGCCGCACGCGGTCAACAAGTGGATGCGCGAAGCGGGCATCGACGGCTTTCGGCTCGATCGCGATATCGCGACCCTGATTCGCGAGGACGGGCGCATCGATCCGGCATGGAGCGTCGACACCAAGGACAGCGCTACTCCCCGCGCAATGGGGCAATTGCTCGCCGGGATCTATCAGGGCAAATGGCTGAGCGATTACTCGCGCCGCGTGCTCCTGGACGCAATGGAGGAGACGACGACCGGCAAGCAGCGGATGCGCGCAGCCTTGCCGGTCAGCGCGAACCTAGCCCACAAGACCGGAACGCTGGCGCGAACGGCAAGCGATATCGGCATTTTCCACACGCCCGACGGGCGCGCCATCGCTGCGGCAATCTACGTCACCGGACAAAGCCCCTCGATGGCGATCGAGAACGGCAGCCGCAGCCGCAAGCTCGAGGCGCGGGCCAGCCGCGATGCGCGTATTTCGAGCATCGCGCAGGCGCTCTATTATGGCTTCGGTACCGAGGCCGACGATGGGCGGAACTGGGCCTCAGCCGAATACGGCGGCAAGTAGGAACTCCTGCAACGGACAAAAAAAGGGCGGTGCCGCGAGGCACCGCCCTTTCTTTTCGTGAACGCTAACCGTCCGCGAAGCGTGCGAGATTACTCAGCAGCTGCTTCTTCGGTGGTTTCGCCTTCGACGGTAGCTTCGACTTCAGCAGCAGCTGCGTCGGCTTCAGCAGCAACTTCTTCACCGGTTGCTTCCATGGCTTCGCCAGCGGCTTCCATGTTGGTTTCGGTGTCAGCAACAGCCGAATCGGCGGTGGCTTCAGCAGCGTCTTCGGTAGCTTCCGAGCAAGCAGCGAGGGTCAGAGCAGCAGCCGAAGCAGCAGCGAAAAGAGCGATCTTGCGCATAAGAAAAATCCTTGAACAGCGAGTTTGTGTGCGGTTCGAAGGCCACGGCCCCCTCTCCGCGCGAGTCCCGAATTGGGGCCTCACAGTGTCTAAATAATGGCGAAATTTTGGCCCCGCAAGCAGATTCGCACATTTCCTGACACATTCCTGCCTTATTTCGCCCGAAAGCGGCAGAAATCCGTCACTTGTGGACCGGCCGGAAAATGGCGCTCCCCATTGCCCGATGCCATTGCTAAGCCGCCTTACCATGGGTGAAACTCCGCATCTCTACCTCGTCGACGGCTCGGCCTATATCTTCCGCGCCTATCACCGCCTCCCCCCGCTGACCGATCCGGAAGGCACCCCGGTGGGCGCGGTCTACGGTTACACGACGATGCTGTGGAAGCTGGCCGACGATCTCGACAAGGCCGATGGCCCCACCCATCTCGCTGTGGTGCTCGACAAGTCGAGCTACAGTTTCCGCAACGAGATCTACGAGCAGTACAAGGCCAACCGGCCCGACCCGCCCGAGGACCTGGTTCCGCAATTCCCGCTGATTCGCGATGCGACGCGCGCCTTCAGCCTGCCATTGGTCGAGGAGCCCGACGTCGAGGCGGACGACATGATCGCGTCCTATGCCCGCGCCGCGCAGGAGGCGGGATGGAACGTCACCATCGTCTCTTCCGACAAGGATCTGATGCAGCTCGTCGGCGAGAAGGATGGCGCGCGGATCGACATGCTCGACACGATGAAGAACGCGCGCATCTATATCGAAGAGGTCGAGGAGAAGTTTGGTGTGGCGCCCGAGAAGGTGGGCGACGTGCTCGCGCTAATGGGTGATTCGGTCGACAACATCCCGGGCATTTTCGGGGTCGGCCCCAAGACCGCGAGCAAGCTGATTGCCGAGCATGGCGACCTGACCGCCGCGCTCGATGCGGCCGACGGCATGAAGAAATCCAAGCTCAAGGAGCGCCTGCTCGAACACCGCGCCGACGCGGAGCTCAGCCGCGTGCTCGTAACGCTCAAGGAAGATTGCCCCCTGCCGATCGCGATCGACGACATGAAGCTCGACGGCGTACCCAGCGAACCGCTTGCCGAATTCCTGTCGAAGCACGGCTTTACTAGCCTGTTGAAGCGGCTCGACGCGGGGACCGGCAGCCCCTCGCGTGCGACCGATCTCGACCCGGCCAAACAGGATACCAAGGGCGCCCCCGCCAGCGCCGAGGGCAATCGCCAGCCGCTGCCCGACTATCCCGAGATCGATCGATCGGCGTACGAATGTGTCCAGACGCTGGAACGGCTCGGGCAGTGGATCGAACGCGCGCAGCACGCGCGGCTGGTCGCTGTCGACACCGAAACCGACAGCCTCGATTCGATCCGTGCCGATCTGGTGGGTATCAGCCTCGCGCTTGGACCCAATGACGCCTGCTACATCCCGCTCGGCCATGGCGGCAGCGACATGTTCGCCGAGAAGCCCGAGCAGGTGGACAAGGCAGCCGCGCTCGAGGCGCTGAAGCCGCTGCTGACCAGCGAAGCGGTGCTCAAAATCTTCCACAACGGCAAATACGATCTCAACGTCCTCGCCCGCAACGGCGTCGAGGTCGCACCAATCGACGACACGATGATCATCAGCTTCGATCTCGATGCCGGGCGCCAGCTCGACGGGATCGGCGGCGGTCACGGGATGGACGAGCTTGCCGACCGCCACCTCGGGCACACCTGCCTGACGTTCAAGGACGTGTGCGGCACCGGCAAGAAGGCGATCCCCTTCGGCGAAGTTCCGCTCGACAACGCGACCGCTTATGCCGCCGAGGATGCCGATGTCACCTGGCGGCTCTACAAGCATCTGAAGCCGAGGCTGGCGACCGAGGGCGGAACGAAGGTCTACCAGCGTGTCGATCGCCCGCTGGTCCCGGTGGTGGCGCAGATGGAGCGTCACGGGATCAGGGTCGACCGCGCACGGCTGGCCAAGCTGTCCGAAGGATTCGCCGGTAAGACCGCCCGGCTGGAGAAGGAAATCCACGGTATAGCGGGGACCGAGTTCGCCGTCGGCAGCCCCAAGCAGCTTGGCGAGGTGTTGTTCGACACGCTCGGCTACAAGGGCGGCAAGAAGGGCAAGAGTGGGCAGTATTCGACCGACCAGAGCGTGCTCGAGCGGTTGTCGGGCGAAGGTGCGGAGATCGCCGACAAAGTGCTCGAGTGGCGCCAGCTCGCCAAGCTCAAGAGCACCTATACCGACGCACTGCAGGAAGCGATCAATCCCGAAACCGGGCGCGTGCACACCAGCTATAGCCTGGTCGGCGCGCAGACCGGCCGGCTGTCCTCGACCGATCCGAACCTGCAGAACATCCCGATCCGCACCGCCATCGGCCGGCAGATCCGCGAAGCCTTCGTTGCCGAAGAGGGCAATGTGCTGCTCGCCGCCGACTACTCGCAGATCGAATTGCGGCTGGCCGCGCACATGGCGGATGTTCCGACGCTCAAAGAGGCCTTCGCCAATGGCGAGGACATCCACGCGCGCACCGCGACCGAGATGTTCGGCGAGGTCAATCGCGACACCCGCGCCCGCGCCAAGACGATCAATTTCGCGATTCTTTACGGCATTTCGCGCTGGGGACTTGCGGGCCGCCTCGACGTCGAGCCCGACGAGGCGCAGGCGATGATCGACACCTATTTCCAGCGCTTCCCGGGCATCCAGAAGTATATCGTGCGCACGTTGGAAGAGGTGCGCGAGCGTGGCTATTCGGAAACGCTGTTCGGCCGCAAGACGTGGTTCCCGCGGATCTCGTCGAAGAACCAGGCCGAGCGCCAGGGCAGCGAGCGCGCCGCCATCAACGCACCGATCCAGGGCACCAGTGCCGACATCATCAAACGCGCCATGGCGCGCATGATGCCCGCCCTCGAAGACGCCGGCCTCGGTCATGTGCGCATGCTGCTGCAGGTTCACGACGAACTGGTCTTCGCACTGCCCGAAACCGATGTCGTAGCGGCTTCGAACATCATCGAAGCCGTCATGGCAGGGGCCGCCGAGCCGGCGGGGGAACTTGACGTGGCCCCTGGGGTGGGGATCCGTTCCGGGTCCACCTGGGGGGGCGCGCACAGGCCCGAAACGCAGAGGTCGGTCCCCGCCCCCGCCAACCCCGCCGGGCAGAATTGGGCCGGCTCCCACGGGTTGCGCGGGGCCG
>JBFOLW010000174.1:0-6731 GCA_040830305.1 Erythrobacter sp. | reverse complement strand
TTGGGCATTTTCATCTCCTATACAGAGACACGTCGCGCCAGCCCTGGCAGCCCTTACGGCCAGACCGGCGGTGGTTCACGTGTCGGTGAAGGCCGCGCACTTAGCGATTCTGCGCGCAAAAGCAAGTCAGAAGTGGGTCAGGTAGCCGCCGTCGACCGCGAGCGTGTGTCCGGTAATATAGCTCGCGTCTGGCGAGGCGAGGAACGCGACCGCGCCGGCGATTTCGTCGGGTTCGCCCCAGCGCCCGAGCGAGGTGCGCCGCGCAAGGTGCTTGGCGACGCCCGGATCTGCCGCCATTTCCTCGTTCGCCTCGGTCGCGAAGTAGCCCGGTGCCACCGCGTTCACTGTGATTCCGGTGATCCCGAGTTCGGCGGCCAGCGCGCGGGTCAGCGCGGCCAGCCCGCCCTTGCTCGCGGTGTAGAGCACGTCGCCACGCGCAATATCGGCCGCGATCGAGGTGATGTTGACAATCCGCCCGTATTTTCGCGCCTGCATCAGTGGCACCGCGCGGCGCGCGAGGTCGAACGGCGCCACGAGATTGGTGGCAAGCAGCGCGGCCATGTCCTCGCGCTGCAGCTGGACCAGCGGGCGCCGGTCGCGCTGACCGACATTGTTGACGAGGATATCGAAGCCCTCTTCAGCGAGCCGCGCGAAGGCCGCGGCGGTGGCCGCATCGTCGGCAATATCGAATGCGAGCACGCGCGCGCCTGTCCCGATACGCTTCGCCGCCTGTTCGAGCGCATCGCGCTCGCGCCCGTTAAGCCACACCGTTGCGCCTTCTTCCACCAAGCGCTGCGCGATCTCGAAGCCGAGCCCGCGAGCCGCGCCGGTGACCAGCGCGATGCGCCCCGCCAATGATCCCGTGCCTGTCATGTCAGTGCTCGTAGATCATCTTCGCGGTCATGCCACCGTCGCTGTTGAGATGCTGGCCGGTGACGAAGCCTGCTCGATGCAGATAGGCGATCGCCTCGGCGATATCCTCTGGCCGCCCGATGCGGCCGGCCGGATGCTGTTTGCGATCCTTCTCGCGATGGTCGGGATGGCTGCGCTTTCCCGTTTTCTGCCAGGGGCCGGTCTCGATCCAGCCGGGCCGGATGGCATTGACTCGGATTTTCGGGCCGAGCGAAACGGCGAGTGAGTGCGTCAGCGCGTCGAGCCCGCCCTTGGCCGCGGCATAGGCGAAGGTTTCGGACTCGCTCATCACTGCGCGGGTCGAGGAGATGTTGGCAATACTCGCACCATCCGCGCGTCGCAGCAGCGGCAGGCTGGCGCGGCTGACGAGGAAGGCAGAGGTGAGGCTTGCATCGATCCACGCCTGCCATTTCTCGAGGGCGAAGGTCTCCAGCGGCCCGGCATAGGGATCGGAAATGCCCGCATTGTTGACGACGCAATCGAGCGCGTCATCCGCCAGCCCTTCCTCGATCCGTTCGAACGCGCGGGTGACCTCACCCTCCGTGCCGACATCGCAGGTCAGGAACAGCGTATCTTCGCGCGGCAGGGCGTCGCGCAATTCGGCAAGCGCCTCCGCATCGCGGTCGAGCCCGATCACCCGCCAGCCCAAACCGTGGAAGTGCATCGTGACAGCGCGGCCGATGCCATTGCCCGCACCGGTGATCAGAATGGATTGCATGCCGGGCCAACGGGCGCGGCGCCGATCAGTGCCCGTGATCGTGTGCGGGCGAGCCGCTCATCGCTTCGAGCACGTCTTCGAGGCGTGCCGAATCGCCCAGCGCGATCACGCGGCCATCGCTGCCGGCATCGAGCGGATTGCCCTGCCAGTCGCTCATCACGCCGCCCGCGCCTTCGACGACGGGCACCAGCGCGGCGAAATCGTGCAGCTTGAGCCCCGCCTCGATCACCAGGTCAACGTGGCCCGAGGCGACCAGCCCGTAATTGTAGCAATCGCCGCCATAGATGATCTTGCGCTCGGCCACCGCCTTGGCGACGCCCATAAAGGCGTCGACATCATCGCCCGCGAACTGGTGCGGCGTGGTCGTGCCGAGCACCGCATCGGATAGGTCCTTGCAAGCTGCAGCGCGCACGGGCTGGCCGTTGAAGGTCGTGCCCTCGCCGATCAGTCCGACCCAGCGTTCGCGCGCGATCGGCTGGTCGATCACGCCCAGCACGGGCCAGCCGTCCTGCACCAGCGCGATCAGCGTGCCGAAGATCGGACGCCCGGCAATGAAGCTGGTGGTGCCATCGATCGGATCGAGCACCCACTGGCGTCCGGCGCCCTCGTTGCGGGTCCCGTATTCCTCGCCGATGATGCCGTCTTCGCCGCGCTCGGCTTCGAGGATCGCACGCATGGCGGCTTCGGCGGCCCGGTCGGCTTCGGTCACAAAGCTACGGTCGGCCTTTTGCTCCTGCGACCACTCGCCACGGAACAGCGGACGGATCGCTGCGCCAGCGGCCTCGGCGAGGCGGTTGGCGAGCGCGCGATCGGATGCGGTCGCCATGTCAGTCGAACAGCGAGCTGACCGAGCTTTCGTCGGCAATGCGGCGCACGGCTTCGCCGATCAGCGGGGCAATGGTGAGGATGCGCAGCTTGTCCGAATCCTTGGCGGCATCGGTCGGACGGATCGAATCGGTGATCACCAGCTCCTTGAGCGCCGAACCATCGACGCGCGCCACCGCGCCGCCCGACAGCACGCCGTGCGTGATATAGGCGGCAACCGAGGCGGCCCCCTGGTCGAGCAGCGCCTGCGCCGCGTTGCACAAGGTACCGCCCGAATCGACGATGTCGTCGATCAGGATACAGTGGCGGCCCGAGACGTCGCCGATGATGTTCATCACCTCGCTTTCGCCGGGACGGTCGCGGCGCTTGTCGACGATTGCCAGGGGGGCGTTGTCGAGCCTTTTGGCCAGCGCGCGCGCACGAACCACGCCGCCGACGTCGGGGCTGACGACCATCAAATCCTGATCGCCGTAGCGTGCCTGGATGTCCGCCGCCATGACCGGTGCGGCGAACAGATTGTCGGTGGGAATGTCGAAGAATCCCTGGATCTGTCCGGCATGGAGGTCGACCGCGAGCACGCGGTCGGCCCCGGCTTCGGTGATCAGGTTGGCGACCAGCTTGGCCGAGATCGGCGTGCGCGGGCCGGGTTTGCGGTCCTGCCGCGCATAGCCGAAATAGGGCACCACCGCCGTGATCCGCCGCGCCGATGCGCGCTTGAGCGCGTCGATACAGATCAGCAGTTCCATGAGGTTGTCGTTCGCCGGGTAGCTGGTCGACTGGACGACGAAGACATCCTCGCCGCGGACGTTCTCGTGGATTTCGACGAAGATCTCTTCGTCGGCAAACCGGCGTACTTGCGCATCGACAAGCGGAAGTTCGAGATAGCCTGCGATTGCCCGGGCGAGCGGCAGGTTCGAGTTGGCGGCCATGATCTTCATGCGGCGAATCCTCGGGAGAGCTTGAGCTGCGCCCCGCCTAGCCGAGCGTCATGGGAATGCAACAAGGGGATGGGGGATTTGGTGCAGAGCTTACCTCGGCTGGGCGCCAGCCGCACGGGGTTCCTGCGCGCGCCCGACAGGTCACCGCGCGCTGTGTTCCCCCCTGATCCAGCGGACCGTGCCCGAGCTCGCCCGCATCACGACGCTTTCGGTGGTCATGCGGCCGCCGCGCAGATATTTGACGCCTTCGAGCAGCGAGCCCGACGTAACGCCGGTGGCAGCGAAGATGCAGTCGCCCTTCACGAGGTCGTCTCGCGTGTAGATGCGATCGAGGTCCTCGATGCCCCACTTCGCCGCGCGCGATTTCTCGTCGTCGTTGCGGAAGACAAGGCGACCGTTGAACTGGCCGCCGACGCAGCGCAGCGCGGCTGCAGCCAGGACGCCCTCGGGTGCCCCGCCCTGCCCCATGTACATGTCGATCGTGGTGTCTTCGTCGGTCACGGCTATCACGCCCGCGACGTCGCCGTCGCCGATCAGCACCACGCCGCAACCCAGGCTGCGGAGTTCGGCGATCAGCTCGGCGTGGCGCGGGCGATCGAGCACGCAGACGATGATGTCGCCCGGCTCCACACCCTTGGCCGCGGCAACTGCCTTGACGTTCTCGGTCGGCGACTTGGCCAGATCGATGATGCCTTCGGGATAGCCCGGGCCGACCGCCAGCTTTTCCATGTAGACGTCGGGCGCGTTGAGCAGACAGCCCTCTTCCGCCGCCGCGAGGACCGCGAGGGCATTGGGGCCCGCCTTGGCGGTAATGGTGGTCCCTTCGAGCGGGTCGAGCGCGATATCGATCTTGGGGCCGCGCCCGGGTGCGCCGCCGACCTTTTCGCCGATGAACAACATCGGGGCCTCGTCGCGCTCGCCTTCGCCGATCACCACCGTGCCGTCCATGTAGAGCGTGTCGAAGGCCTTGCGCATCGCTTCGACCGCAGCGGCATCGGCAGCCTTTTCATCACCGCGCCCGATCAGCTTCGAAGCGGCCACGGCAGCGGCCTCGGTCACGCGGACCATTTCGAGAACCAGGACGCGGTCGAGCGGATTTTCGGCGGGCGAGTTCATAATCGGTTCAGTCCCTCACGTGAGTTTGGCGCGACAGATTGCCGACGCGTGAATTCGTATGCGGGGCGCGGATAGACAGGGAGCCTTGCATTGTCGAGACGCTGGTGGGTCGGTTTCGCAATCAGTTCGGCAACGATGGCACCGGTGCCGCTCGCAGCACAGGCGACGGGCGAACCACCCGAACGGATCGACATTCTCGTCGAACAAGACCCGTACGAAGGACCCTTGGAGGATTGCAGCGCCGAACAGGAGGCCGCATTGATCTCGGGCGAAATCATCGTGTGTCGGCGGCGGCGTGACGGTCGCGAATTCGGGTACGATTCCGAGAGCGCCCTTAGCCGCTACGCGGAAGAGACCATGGACGCAGGCGATCCGCGGGCGCCCGAGCTTGCGCCGGTCTATCCCGGGATCGTCGTGGCGAGGGGGTGTTTCATCCCGCCGTGCCCGCCACCAAAGGCCTACATTATCGACTTCGGTGCGCTGCCCGATACGCCGCCGGGTTCCGATGCGGACCGGATCGGTCGGGGCCTTGCACCGCAAGGTCGCGCAGCGCCCGCATTGCCGGCCGACCAAGAAGTCCTGGGCCTCCCCCCGGCGCCGGGAGACGGCAGCGACGACAAGGTCAGTCCTTCAGGATCGGCATCACCAGCGGAGGAGCCGTCAGGCTAGGCGAACCGTCGAGCAACTCGAGCGCCCTGGTAACGCACCGCTCGGGTCCCTCGTGGGTGACCATGGCGACCAGCACTTCGCCGCCCTCGTGGTCGCGACCGCGCTGGATCAGGCTTTCGATCGAAACCTCGGCATCGCGCATCGCCGCGGTGATCTCGGCGAGCACGCCCGGCCGGTCGTTGACGGTGAAGCGGATATAGTCGCGCCCGATGCGGTTGCCCGGATCGGCGGGGGCGAATTCTTCGAGCTGCTCCACCGCGACCGAGAACGGCGCGCCATTGTCCCCGCGTGCGATATCGATGAGGTCTGCGACGACTGCGCTTGCGGTCGGGCCCGCACCGGCGCCCGCTCCCTGGAACAGCAGGCGGCCCGAGAAATTGCCCTCGGCCACGACCGCATTGGTCGGCCCGGTGACTGCCGCCAGCGGATGGCCCCGTGCCACCAGGCACGGGCGTACACGCTGGAGCAGGGTCGGCTGCGGGCCCTGCTCGTCGAGCGATGCGATGCCGACGAGACGAATGACATATCCCAGCGCCCCCGACTGGGTGATATCTGCCGCGCGCACCTCGCCGATACCCGTGGCCGCAACGTGTTCGAAATCGACCTTGGCACCGAACCCGATCCCGGCGAGGATCGCGAGTTTGTGCGCCGCGTCGACCCCCTCGATGTCGAAGGTCGGATCGGCTTCGGCATAGCCCTTCTCCTGCGCGGCGCTTAGCATGGCGTCGAAATCGGCGCCGGTGCGCTCCATTTCGGAGAGGATGTAATTGCACGTCCCGTTGAGGATGCCGTAGATACGTTCGATACGGTTTGCAGCGGCGCCCTCGCGCAGGCCCTTGACGACGGGAATCCCGCCAGCAACCGCCGCCTCGAACTTGAGCGGCACGCCGTGCAACGCCGCCTGTTCCGCCAGCGCAAGCCCGTGATGCGCGATCATCGCCTTGTTCGCGGTGACGAAACCTTTGCCCGCATCGAGCGCCGCGCGGGCGAGCGTCAGCGCCGGGCCGTCGGATCCGCCGACCAGTTCGAGCACGACGTCGACATCGGCGCGTTCGGCCATCGCCTGCATATCGTCGACCCACGCATAGCGCGAAAGGTCGACCCCGCGATCACGCGTGCGGTCGCGTGCATTTACTGCCACGATCTCCAGCCCGCGACCGGCGCGGCGCTCGATCGTCGCGCGGTTGGTTTCGAGCAGCTCGATCACGCCGGTGCCGACGGTGCCAAGCCCGGCGAGGGCAATGCGGAGGGGTTCAGCCATGGCGCTCGCCTAGCGCAGCGGGCCGCGGGAATGGAACCAGTTTGTCTTGAACCGGGTGAAGCCCGGCCTTTACCCGCGCGAACGCAAACAGGGTCCCAGCGCCTCGCGCACCAGTGCGTAATCCTCGGCCGCGAGCGAATGCGCACGCGGATCGCGCGAGAGGTTGGCGTTGCCGGGGAGGTTATCCGGCAGCGAGCAGGCGAGGCGATACCATTCCAGGGTATTGCGCTGTGGCGCCCGGGCTGCCTGATCGACGATCTCGGTCCACGAGACGCCCCAGCGCGGTGCCTGC
>JBFOLW010000173.1:0-5714 GCA_040830305.1 Erythrobacter sp. | reverse complement strand
TTCCTCGGCTGGGTCGACCAGCGCGAAACCGACTGGTGGAAGGCGCAGAGCCGGGCGATCCCGGCGGTCAAACGGGCGCTGGAGGAGGCGGGCTTCGGCTTGCCCGAGCCGATCTATCGCCTGCGCTTCGACCCGCGCTCGGCCACGGTGCCCTTCGCCACCGAAAGTGCCGCAGGTACGGAGCCGCGGAGCCAGGAAAAGCCGCGGCCGGTCCGCGAGATTACCGTGACCGAAGCGGAAGAGGATGTCCGCCCTGTCGACGAGATCGCGGCGATGGTCGAGGAAGAACGGCGCTCGGGTGAAGAACAGCGCAAGGACCTGCTCGATACCTCGCGTCCGGTCGAATAGGCGGGGCCAGCCGAAAAGGGGCGCCTTGCAGCGCCCCTCGACAAACTCTCTTACTTTTCGGCGTTGTAGCGCTCGATCGATTCCAGCACGATCCGCTTGGCATCGGCGGCATCGCCCCAATTGCCGATGCGCACCCACTTCTCTTTCTCCAGATCCTTGTAGTGGGTGAAGAAGTGCTCGATTTGCTGGAAGATAATCGACGGCAGGTCCTTGGTCTCGCCGACATCCGAGTAATAGGGGAAGGTCGAGTCGATCGGGACGCAGACGAGCTTCTCGTCGCCGCCATGCTCGTCTTCGAGGTTGAGCACGCCGATCGGACGGGCGCGCACCACGCAGCCGGCGATGAAAGGGGAGCGCGCGATCACCAGCGCGTCGAGCGGGTCGCCATCGGGCGAGAGCGTGTGCGGGACGAAACCGTAGTTCGCCGGATAGCGCATCGGCGTATGCAGGATGCGGTCTACGAACAGTGCGCCGGAATCCTTGTCGAATTCGTACTTCACCGGTTCGCCGCCGGTCGGCACTTCGATAATGACGTTGAGGCTTTCGGGCGGATTGTCGCCGGTAGGGATCTTGTCGATGCGCATTATCGCTCTCTAGCTAGCTAATGTGTGGTCGCCCCTCTCCCCAGAAAGACTTCGCGGGCGGCCTCTAGCCGCCTCGGTATATTGCGGCAACCTGTTCTCTCGCCTAAGCGCGCGCCATGCCCAAGACCCCGCAAGCCATCCGTGGCACCCAGGACATTTTCGGCGCCGATGCCGAAGCCTTCGCTTTCGTAGTCGAAACCTTCGAGCGCGTGCGCAAGCTCTATCGCTTCCGCCGCGTCGAAATGCCGGTGTTCGAGAAGACCGAGGTGTTCAGCCGCGCGATCGGCGAGACGACCGATGTCGTCAGCAAGGAAATGTATTCCTTCGACGATCGCGGGGGCGAGAGCCTGACGCTGCGCCCCGAATTCACCGCCGGGATCGCGCGCGCCTATCTCTCGAACGGGTGGCAGCAGCACGCGCCGCTCAAGGTTGGCACGCATGGTCCGCTGTTCCGCTACGAGCGTCCGCAGAAAGGCCGCTATCGCCAGTTTCACCAGATCGACGCCGAGATCATCGGTGCCGCCGAGCCGCAGGCCGATGTCGAACTGCTGGCGATGGCCGACCAGCTGCTCAAGGAACTCGGCATCGAGGGCGTGACGCTGCACCTCAACACGCTGGGCGATGGCGACAGCCGCGAAGCCTGGCGCGCGGCGCTGGTCGAGCACTTCCGCGCGGTGAAGGATGAACTGTCCGAGGATTCGCAGGAGCGGCTCGAGAAGAACCCGCTGCGCATCCTCGACAGCAAGGACCGACGCGACCAGCGCTTCGTTGCCGATGCGCCGAAGATCGACGACTTCCTGACCGACGAGGCGAAGGCCTTTTTCGATGCCGTGACCAGCGGTCTCGATGCGGCGGGGGTCAGGTGGACGCGGGCGGAAAGCCTTGTGCGCGGGCTCGACTACTACCGCCACACCGCCTTCGAATTCATCCCCGACGAGGGCAGCGAAGCCGCGGGGAAGCTCGGCAGCCAGAGTACCATCCTCGGCGGCGGGCGCTACGACGGGCTGATGGAAAGCCTCGGCGGCGCACCGACGCCTGCGGTTGGCTGGGCAGCGGGGATAGAGCGGCTGGCAATGCTGGTAGGCGACAGGGCGGAGCCCAATGCGGACGTGATCGTGGTGGTCGAGAACGATGACCTCACCGACCGTGCCATCGCGACGATCGCGAAGATCAGGTCGGCAGGCCATTCGGCTGAGCTGATGGCTACGGGCAGCCCGAGAAAGCGTTTCGACAAGGCCGTGAAGGCCGGCGCGGACAAGATCGTCGCATTCGATATCCGTGATGGCGTGGAACATGTGCGCATCAAGGCTGACGACAAGGCGCGCGAAACGCTCGGGGCGCTGGTCGGCTGACGATGACCATCCCAGCCGAACGCCTCGACCAGATTGCCCATCGCTTCGCCGAACTCGAGGCGCGCATGGCCTCGGGTCAGCTCGAGGGCGATGCATTCGTCCAGGCGAGCCGCGACTATGCCGAGCTTGAGCCGGTGGCGAAGGTCGCCGCGGAGGTTAAGGCCGCGCGCGAGGAGATCGCCAGCCTCGAAGACATGCTCGGCGATCCCGAAATGAAGGCGATGGCCGAGGAGGAACTGGCCGCGTTGCGCCAGCGCCTCCCCGAGGCCGAACGCCAGCTCGCCATCGCCATGCTCCCGCGCGACAGTGCCGATGCGAAGCCCGCGATGCTTGAAATCCGCGCCGGCACCGGCGGCGATGAGGCGGCGCTGTTCGCGGGCGACCTCTATCGGATGTACGAACGCTTCGCCGCCGAGCAGGGCTGGAAGGTCGAACCGGTCAGCATGAGCGCAAGCGAGGTCGGCGGGTTCAAGGAGATCGTCGCCAACGTCACCGGCAGCGGCGTTTTCGCGAAGCTCAAGTTCGAAAGCGGCGTCCACCGCGTCCAGCGTGTGCCCGAGACCGAGAGCGGCGGGCGGATCCATACTTCCGCGGCGACCGTGGCGGTCCTGCCCGAGCCGGACGAGGTCGATGTGCAGATCGATCCGACCGACCTCAAGATCGACACCTATCGCGCCAGCGGGGCGGGCGGGCAGCACGTCAACACCACCGACAGCGCGATCCGCATCACGCACCTGCCGACCAATACCGTGGTCACCTGCCAGGACGGGCGCAGCCAGCACAAGAACCGCGAGAAAGCGATGCAGGTTCTGCGCACCCGGCTTTACGATGCGCAGCGCGAGGCGACGCAAGGGGCCGAAGCCGAGGCGCGCAAGGCCATGGTCGGTTCGGGCGATCGCTCCGAACGCATCCGCACCTACAACTTCCCGCAGGGGCGCGTGACCGACCATCGCATTGGCCTGACGCTGCACAAGCTCCCCGAAATCATCGCCGGTCCGGGCCTTGGCGAGCTGGTCGACGCGCTGATCGCCGAGGACGAGGCCAAGCGGCTCGCCGCGATGGCCGAATGATCAATCTCGTTTATCCCCGTTCGCCTCGCGCGTAGTCGAGAGGCGCAGGCACAGATGTATCGACTTCGCTCGACACGAACGGACGTGGGAAGCGCGATCCGCGCGGCTGCGGAGCGCCTCTCGGCCACCAGCGACACCGCCCGTCTCGATGCCGAATTGCTGATGGCGCATGCGCTCGGCGTATCGCGGTCCGATTTGCTGCTGCGGCGCATGCGCGATCCGGAGCCCGATGGGTTTGCGGCGCTGGTCAAGCGCCGTGCGGCCTGCGAACCGGTGGCGCACATTGTCGGCCAGCAGGAGTTCTTCGGGCTCGAATTCGCGGTGACACCCGCTACGCTGATCCCGCGCGGCGACAGCGAAACGATCGTCCAGGCAGCGCTCGACACGGCGCCTCCAGACGCTCGCGTGCTCGACATGGGCACCGGCTCGGGCGCGCTGTTGCTGGCATTTCTCGATCAGCGGCCCGAAGCCGACGGGATAGGAATAGACGCATCGGCGGCAGCACTAGCCATCGCTGACGCCAATGCGGAGCGGCTCGGTCTTACGGGTCGCGCGCAGTTCGTGGAGGCGAGCTGGCTCGAGCCGGATTGGGCGGGCGAACTCGGGCAATTCGACCTGATCCTGTGCAACCCGCCCTATGTGGAGGAGGGTGCCGAGCTCGATCCCGACGTTCGCAATTACGAGCCAGCCACGGCGCTTTTTGCCGGTCCCGATGGCCTTGACGACTATCGCGCGATCATCCCCCAGCTTGGCAAGCTTCTCGTTCCGGACGGCGCGGCAGTCTTGGAAATCGGCGCATCGCAGGCCGATCCGGTAGCCATGATCGCCCGCGAATCGGGGTTCGAGGTAACCCTGAGGCGCGACCTTGGCAGTCGCCCCAGAGCGGTGATTCTCACTTAGGGCTTGGCAAAGCCGATTCGAGCCTTTACTTCTGGCCACAGGCCAGTGGTGCGCGGCATACGCCTCCCCACCGGTTCCAGCTCCGACATAGCAGTTTTGGTGCAAGGCTTCGGCCCTGCATACCATGCACAGACCGGGGCACGCGAGCTGCGACAGTCGCAGCCGTGCAAGGGGTCACGCGGATGATTGCGAACCGCAGGGTTCGCGCCGCGCATTGAATGAGGACCAGCTACCCTTGAACAGCAATCGCAATAACCGTCGTCGCGGACGCGGGAGTAATCGCAACCAGGGCGGCGCCAATTCGGCCAACCGGATCGACAGCCGTGCGCGTGGCAATGCCCCGCAGCTGCTCGATAAGTACAAGAAGCTTGCCCAGGACGCCCAGCATAATGGCGACCGGGTCCAGGCCGAATACTACCTGCAGTTCGCCGACCACTATTTTCGCGTGATCGCCGACAACAAGGCCCGCCAGGAAGAGGCGAAAGCCAAGCGCGCCGATGAGCGCGGGCACAACCAGTCGGACGACGACGGCGAAGACGGCGACGATGACGATCGCCGTAACAGTCGGCGCCCGCGCGCACGCCGCGACGAGCAGGACGATGGCGGCCGCAAGCCGCGCGGCCGCAAGCACAAGGGCGACGATGGCGACGACACCGATTTCGAACCATCCGAGAACCCTTTCACCCGCCGTGATGGTGAAGACGAAGCGCCCAAGAAGCGCCGTGCTCCGCGCAAGTCCAAGAAGGGTGAGGAAGGCGCGCCCGGTGCCGAAGGCGAAATCGACGCGGCGGTCTTGCCGCCGTCGATCGGCGCCAATGATGCGGGCGACAAGGCCAAGCCGGCCCCGCGCCGCCGCAAGCGCAAGCTGGACGACGATGACGAGGTGAGTGCGGTCGGCTGATCGCGCTTGCAGTGCTGACCTGACGATCTAAGGGCAAGCCGATGGAGAGAATTCTCGGCTTGGCCCGTTCCCGTCCCAATCTGGCGGCGCTGCTGCTCGGTGCGCTGTCCGCAGTCGGATTCCAGCCGTTCCACCTCTGGCCGCTCGGCCTTGCCGCGCTGGGCTCGTTCGGCTGGATCACTTGGCGTCTGCCGAGCTGGCAGCGCGCCTTGCTGGCTGGCTGGCTGTTCGGCGTGGCGCATTTCACGGTCACCAACAACTGGATCGCGACCGCCTTTACCTATCAGGCTGAAATGCCGGCCTTGCTGGGCTGGGCTGCGGTGCCGCTGCTCTCGCTTTACCTTGCCGTTTGGCCCGCGCTGGCTTCATGCGCGGCCTGGTTGCTGGCGCGCAAGGGCAGTCTCTTCGCATTCGCACTGGCTTTCGGGGCGATGTGGATCGCGGCCGAGTGGCTGCGCAGCTGGGTCTTCAGCGGCTATAGCTGGGGGCCGTTCTCGATGATGCTGCTGGGGCCGTGGGATCGGCCCGGATGGGCGTTCGCCTTGCCCTATACGGGCAG
>JBFOLW010000172.1:0-3388 GCA_040830305.1 Erythrobacter sp. | reverse complement strand
TTTTCGGCGAAGCGTTCGAGCTGTTGCTCGACGAACTCACGCGCCTCGGCCTCCCGCGGAAGGAAGCACATGGCGACCGCGTAATCGCCAGCCTGCGGCAGATCGTGTCCGTTCTCTCCCGCCCAGTTTCGGAACAGCGGATCGGGCACCTGAAGCAGGATGCCGGCGCCATCGCCAAGCAGCGGATCGGCGCCGACGGCGCCGCGATGATCGAGATTGGCGAGAATTTCGAGCGCCTGCGTTACGATTGCATGGCTCTTCGCGCCCTTGATATGCGCGACCATGCCGACACCGCAGGCATCGTGTTCGTTACGCGGATCGTAGAGACCCGTGGCGTGGGGCGGCATGCGTCCCATGAGCGGAGCGTCCTCTTTCGGGCCCGCCGGCCGGCCTCGCTGGGGGTACGGGGCGGCCGGGAGCGTGGTCCATCGGTGCCGAAGGCGGCACCTGCAAAATTGCGCGAAGGGACCTAATGCCGACAGGAATGGTTTTTTGCAACTGCGAGAAGCGTAGCAAAATTTCACGCGCGCCAAGAATTACGCTGCAGCGCGGGATTCCGTAGAGGAAATTCGTATGCCTACTTTGGCTTCCCGACGCGGCTGAGCTTGTCGAGCGCGCTGCGCAGCTCGGCTTGCGGATCTCCCGACGCGCGGTCTGGGCCCTGCTCGGGGGTTTCGCGTTCGGCCTCTCGGCGCAGGAAGGCAATTACCGGGTCGGAATCGTCGTTTTCGGCCGGACCCGCCTTGAAAGCGGCGAGGGCTGCGCCGAGACGTTCGGTCAGCGCATCGAGCGACAGATCACCAAGCGCCTCAGCGGGCGGTTCGGCTTGCATGTCCACCTCGGCCTCGGGCTCGGCCGGTTCTTCGAATTCGGCTTCTTCGGCCGGGGCCTCGTCTGTCTCGTCCGGTGTCTCGGAAGCGCCAACCGGCTCGGCTTCCCCGGTGATCTGCCCGAGATCGGGAAGCTCCTCCCACACCTCGTCATTCTTTGCCTCGGCAATCGGCTCTTCCCACTCCTCGGCGAAGTAGGGATCGTTGGCGGCGGTTTCGACCTCTTCGAGCACGAAATCCTGCTCGTGCGACGACCGCGACAGCAGGCCGGCGCGAGCGGCACCTTCGAATGATGCGATACCCGGCTCTGCCAGGTCCTCACGCGGGTTGAACGGACGACGCGGGGCGTCGGGCTTCGCCGGTGCAGGCGTGGCCTTGTCGGCCTCGTCGTCCAGCCAGACGCTCGCGCCATCGGAACCCTCGTCGGCATCGTCCGCATCGTCGCTGCTTGCCTCGTTGATCGCAGCAACGCGCAACGCCAAGGTCACACCGACTGCCAAGCCGATCAGGGCCGCCCCGAGCGAAAGCATCGCACGGATCGCGGTCGTGCTGTCGAAAACGCCGGAAAGACCCAGCCGGTCGGCAAGCATCTGGTGGATCGCCGCGGGCATGACAAACAGGCCGAGCCCCAGCAACAGCGCGAACCATGCGCCCACGGCCCATTTGAAGGCTGGGTGGCTCGAGATCGGCGCGGTGCGCTTGGCGGCAGTCATTGCTCGTTTGTTACCCCCGAATTGCGGTTCACAGAACCGCGGAAGAGCGACGCTCTAGCAGGTTTTGGTAAACGGCCCGATAACGATCAATGTTCCGCGCCCAGTCATGGTGATCGGCAACATGCTGGCGACCGGCGTCGCGCATTGCCGGCCAGCGGAATTTCTCGTCGATGAATTGCGCCAGCGCCGAAGCCATGGCAGCCGGATCGTCGGGTGGGAAAAGCAGTCCGTTGGTACCGTTGTCGATCAGTTCGCGGTGGCCGCCGACATCGCTCGCCGCAACGATCCGCCGCTGCGCCATCGCCTCGAGCGGTTTCAGCGGGGTTACCAGATCGGTCAGGCGCGATTGCTTGCGCGGATAGGCAAGCACGTCGATCAGCGAATAGTAGCGTTCGACCTCGTCATGCGGCACGCGGCCGGTAAAAATAATCGCTTCATCCGCCGTCGATAGCGCCGCCTGGGCGCGCAGTACGTCTTCCATGGGACCGCCGCCGACCAGCAGCAGCTTGGCTTCCGGATGGCGTGCGCGCAGGAGCGGCATGGCGGCAACCAGATCGTCGAGCCCCTCGTAGTCATAGAAGCTGCCGATGAACCCGATCACCGGCCCGTCGCCGATCCCGAGCTGCTCGGCAAGTGCATCGTCGCGGGCTGGTGGTTCGCCGAACAGCTCGAGGTCGACGCCGTTGGGCGAGAGGTCGATCTTGGCGCGATCGTGGCCGCGTGAGACCAGGTCGCTGCGCAATCCCTCGCAAATCGTGAAGACGGCATCGGCGCCCCTGACCACATGGTTCTCGAGCGCGCGGGTGAGACGATATTTGAGCGAGGCTTCGCGACCCGTGCCGTTGCCGACGGCCGCGTCTTCCCAGAAGGCGCGGATTTCGTAGACAAAGGGCAGGTCCAGGCGGCGCGCGGCGCGCAGCCCGGCCATCCCGCACAGCGCGGGCGAATGCGCGTGGAGTATGTCGGGGCGCCAGTCGGCAGCGATCCGTTCGATTCCCTCGCGCATCGCTTCGATCTCGCGCCACTCGCGCAGTCCCGGTGGTCCCGAAAAGGCACCCGGTACGCGGTGGAAGACAAGCCCCTCGACCTCTTCCGTCATCGGCCCGTCGGCGGCATGCCGTGCACCCGTAATCCCGCGAACCTCGATCCCCGCGCCTTGCAGGCTCTTGAGGATCGCGCGCGTGCGGAAGGTATAGCCGGAATGCAGCGGCAGCGAATGGTCGAGGATGTGCAGCACGCGGGTCATCGGCTTCGCGCTGTGTCACATTAGGCTTAACGGCGCGTCAACCGCGGTGCATTAGGGGTCTCGCTAAAGAGTATCGCATCGTGATCGATTATTTCGCCCTCGCCCTGACCCATGCGCTGATCATGATCGCGCTGTTGCGCGTCCTGATGCGCGACGAGTTGGACCGCGAGGATCCGCTGAGCGACGATATGCCCGGTGCCGAACCGCAGGCCGGGCGCGAGGCGCGCCGCAATCGGCGAAATCACCGGCGAGACGGCGATGCTTGACGCGGCGCTGTTCCTGACCGTGATGGGCATGTTCGCGCTGGGCTTGAAGCGCCCTTTCGTGTGGGTGCTCGCCTATCTCTACATCGACATCCTGGCACCGCAGAAGATCGGCTGGACGCTGACCCCGCTGCTTCCGATCTCGCTGATCGCCTTTCTGCTGGCCTTTGCCGGCTGGGCGGTCGCCGACCCCAAGTCCGAGAGCAGGTTCACGCTGCGGCAAGGCATCCTGCTGGCGCTGCTGGTCTACTGCTTCATGACGCTGCAATGGGCCGACTTCCCCGAGAATGCGCAGGACAAGTGGGACTGGGTGTGGAAGGCGCTGGTCTTTGCGAT
>JBFOLW010000171.1:0-6049 GCA_040830305.1 Erythrobacter sp. | reverse complement strand
GTCGATGGAGGGTCGCGCTATTGCGACCTGACGCCGTCGGAGCGCCAGCTGTCGGCAAAGGCGCGCTTCGATGCGGCGATGGCCGAGGCGGGGCCGGGACTGTCCGATATCCTCTGGCGTGTCGCCTGTGCTGGCGAAGGATTGCCGACAGCCGAAAAGGCGCTCGAATGGCCCGCTCGGAGCGGCAAGCTGGTGCTGCGGCTGGCTCTCGACCGGGTGGCTTCATACTACCGAATTCGTTGAGGAGGGCATTCCTCCCTCCAAACTGGGGTCTACTGCTGCCCGTACATGAACCGTTCCTCGGCGATCTTGCCGTCCTTCACGGTGTAGAGGCCGACTTCCTTCATTTGGCTGCGTTCGCCGTCGATAGTCACGTCCATTTCGTAGTTCACCGCGAACTGGTCGCCGAAGATGAAGGGGCCTTCGGTGCTGCTCGAATGGACCTCGGCATTCTCGTTCCACCACGCGTGCTTCTGCAGCAACTGCTCGCGACCCTCGACGCGCGACATGGGGCCATCGCTGGGTTCCAGGCTGACGATATCATCGGCCCAATACGCCTGGTAATCGTCCGCGCGCTCCTCCGATACCGCCTGGGTAAAGTCCTTCGCCATTTGCTCGATTGCCATGCTGCGCTCCTCTCGCTGCCCGTCCGCGACGAATTGTACCACACGTGGTGCGAGTCGGAGCGGATTAATCGATCATGCTGCTTATGTGTTGGCGAAGCTCTGGCAATACTTCCGTCTCGAACCACGGGTGCTTGCGCATCCAGATGGTCGAGCGCCAGGCCGGATGCGGCAAGGGAAGGAAATCCGGCAGATAATCGCGAAAGGCGCGCACGCGGTCGGTCATCGAGAGCTTACGCGCGTGCGGAAGGTAGTGCGCCTGCGCATAGGTGCCGACCAGCAGCGTCAGGCGGTTTTCCGGCAGCTGTTCCAGCACTTGTTCGTGCCATTGCGGCGCGCATTCTGGGCGGGGCGGCTTGTCCCCTCCGCTGGCCTTGCCGGGATAGCAGAAACCCATCGGCACGAGTGCGACGCACGCGGGATCGTACATCTGCCCCTTGGTGAGCCCGGTCCATTCGCGCAGGCGATCGCCGCTGGCGTCGTCCCAGGGGATGCCGCTCTCATGGACCTTCGATCCCGGCGCTTGGCCAATGATGAGCAACCGCGCGGTTGCCGAAAAACTGACCACCGGGCGCACTCCATGCGGCAGGTAGTCGGCACAGATCTGGCAGGCCGCGATCTCGGCCTGCAGGCTCATGCGTCGACTTGCTCGGCCAGTTCCAGCCAGCGCTCCTCGGCCGCGTCCTTTTCGGCACGTGCATTCTCCAGGCCCTTTGAGATATTGGCGAATTTCTGCGGGTCAGCGCTGTAGAGGTCGGGGTCGGAGAGGATCGCCTCGCCCTTGGCAATCGCTGCCTCGAGCTCTTCGATCCGCGCGGGCAGCAGCTCGTAATCGCGCTGGTCCTTGTAGGAGAGCTTGCTCGACTTCGGTGCCGGGGGCGGGGGCTGCGTGGGCTTGTCGGCTTGCCTGTCCGGCTTGGGCTTCCCGACGATCGGTTCGCGCCGCTTCTTTTCCCAGTCCTCGTAGCCACCTGCGACGATATCGACCTTGCCCGTCCCGTCGAGGCCGAGCGTGATGGTGACCGTACGATCGAGAAAGTCGCGGTCGTGGCTGACGATCAGCACGGTACCCTCGTAATCTGCGATCACCTCCTGCAACAGGTCGAGCGTCTCGAGGTCGAGGTCGTTGGTCGGTTCGTCGAGCACCAGCAGGTTCGAAGCCTTGGCGAATTCGCGCGCCAGCAGCAGCCGCGAGCGTTCGCCGCCCGAGAGGACTGCTACCTTCATGTCGACGATCTTGGAATCGAACAGGAAGTCCTTGAGATAGGCCTGGACGTGCTTGCGATTACCGCGCACGTCGAGCCAGTCGCCGCCTTCGGCCAGCACCTGGCGCACGGTCTTGTCGGCGGTGAGCAACTGGCGCTGCTGGTCGATCATCACGCCGGTCAGCGTCTTGGCGATCTCCACCGTGCCGCTGTCGGGCGCCAGTTCGCCGGTGAGCATCTTGAGCAGCGTGGTCTTGCCCGCGCCGTTCGCGCCGACGATGCCGATCCGGTCGCCGCGCTGGATGCGCAGGCTGAACGGCTTGATGATCGTGCGGTCGCCATAGGCCTTGGTGATGTCCTGCGCGACGATGACCGACTTCGACTTGAAGTCCTCCTCGGTCGCGAGCTTGAGCTTGGCCGTGCCGCCCGCGCTGATCATCGACGCACGCTGCGCGCGCATCTGCCACAGCTTCTCGAGCCGGCCCTGGTTGCGCTTGCGCCGCGCGGTCACGCCGCGTTCGAGCCAATGCGCCTCGAGCTTCAGCTTCGCGTCGAGCTTTTCCGCCGCGCGCGCTTCCTCGGCATAGACCTGTTCTTCCCACGCCTCGTAACCGCCAAAGCCGACTTCCTTGCGGCGCAGGCTGCCCCGGTCGAGCCACAGCGTCGTGCGCGTGAGGCGCTTGAGGAAGGTACGGTCGTGGCTGATGACGACGAAGGCGCCGCGATAGCGCTCGAGCCAGCTTTCCAGCCAGTCGATCGCGCCGAGGTCGAGGTGGTTGGTCGGCTCGTCCATCAGCAGCAGATCGGGATCCTGCGCCAGTGCCCGGGCGATCGCGGCGCGGCGCTTCTCGCCCCCGCTCGCGCCCGTGGTCTCGCGGCTCATTTCGATGCCGAGCTGCCCCGCAATCGCCTCGATTTCGTGCTCCTGCGGCGCATGCTGGCCAGCCAGCGCCCAATCCATCAAGGTTTTGTGCCCGGTGAGGTCGGGGTCCTGCTCGAGCAGCACGATCCGCAGGGCAGGCTTGGTCTTGCGCGTTCCCGCATCGGTCTCGACCCGGCCGTCGATCATGCGGAACAGCGTGGTCTTGCCGACGCCGTTGCGGCCGATCAGCGCGATCCGGTCGCGCGGGCCGATATGCAGGTCGAGCGGGTCGTGATCGGGCCCGCCGAACAACCATTTGCCGCCCTGCTGCAGGGCCATGCCTTCGAGGCTAAGGATCGGGGGCTGTGCCATAGGCCGCGCGAGGTAGTCGCGCACGGCCCCGGCTGCAAGCGCCTAGCGCTGCGCGCGCTGCTCCTCGACCATCCGCGCGACGTCGGCGAGGAGGGCGGGTGCGTCGTAGACGATGCCGTCCTTTACCGTCCAGCGCACGCCGCCGACCTGCTCGACCGCGCCGGTCTCGTAGTTGAGGCGAGTATGGCCAGTGCCGTAAAGCACCTTGAGATTGGCGAGCGGGTTTTCGGGCACGATGACGAGGTCGGCCAACTGGCCAACCGCAACCCGTCCCATCGGCGGCTCGACGCCGCGCGGTTCATAGATTTCGCGGGCGCCGTCGATTGTAGCCGCTCTGATGACCGCGAGCGGAGCCAGCCCCGCCTCGCGCAGCATCTCGAGCTCGCCGATATAGGCAAAGCCCCAAGTCTGGTAGATATAGCCAGGATCGCTGCCTGCCGTGACGCGCCCACCGCGGTCGTGGAAGTCCTTCGTCAGCTTGAACCACTTGGCGTAGAAATTTCGCCAGGCGACCTCGTCTTCGGTCGACCAGTCCTTGTAATAGCTGCCGTGGTTGGTGGCGCTGGGTGCGTAGAAATCCATCAGCGAAGGGATTGTGTATTGTGCATGCCAGTCACGCGTCCTGGCCGCCATCACGTCGCGGCTGGCCGAATAGATGTTGAAGGTGGGACTGAGCGTCACGCCGCTCTCGATCAGCTGGTCGACATAGGATTCCCACTTGGCGGTGCCAGGTTCGACCGCTTGCGGGGCGAGGCGCGCAACCCAGCCGAAGCGCGACTGCTCGTCGAAGTAATTGTAGTCTTCGGGGTAGTAGGGGAGCCCGTCCTTGAGCAGGCTTTCGAAATGGCCGTAAAAATGGGTGATCCCGTCGAGCCCACTCGATACCGCCGTGCTCGCGTTGACCTCCGCCACGCCTGTTTGTGCAAGGTGCGCCACGGTCCCCATCTGCTGCTTCTCCGCCTCGTCCAAGGCTGCCGCCAGAATGTCGGGCGTGGCGGAATTGAAGAACTTGACACCCCAGAACCCCTGCGCCTTCGCCCAGCGGACCCACTCGCGCGCCTTGTCCGGGGAGTTGGGCGGACCGCCCTCCCATTTGTCCCCGAATACCGCGTAGGGGATCAGGCGCGGCGCAACGATTGTGTTTGCGGCGCTTCGGCTGGCATCGGAGATGTCGGGTGTGCCGGGGCCGAAATAGAAGCTGACCCCGCGCACCGTGGTCACGCCATGGGCGAGCCAGAGCTTGTAGCCATAGGATGGCTGCGGTGCCTTTGCGGGATCCCCATTATGGCCGTGCGTGTCGACGAAGCCGGGCATCACATACATGCCCGTGGCATCGATGACGCGCTCTGCAGCCTGGAGTTCGCTGGCCGGAGCTGCTCCGGGATAGAGCGCTATAATGCGGTTGCCTTCGACGACAACATCGATCGGTCCGGCGGGCGGTGCACCGGTGCCCTCGATCACCGTCGCACCGCGGATGATCAGTTTACCGAAGGGGCCTTCGCCCTCGTCGGCTGCCCGGTCGGGCACGCGTTCCATTTGCGCGGCCACTGGCTGCGTTGCGATTGCGGCCATGGCGGCAATCGCGAATTTCCAGGCTTTCATGCATTCCCCCTCGTTCGGCTGCGTTGGCTAGCGGCTGGCGCGCGATGAGAAAAGCGGGAACCGTCGCGTTCAGCAAGCCGTAACGCTGCAAGACAGAAAGTCGGGCCGATCGACAAGGAGCAAACCCATGATCCGTTTCGCAATTCCCACCCTTGCCGCCGTCGCCATGGCCTCGAGCGTGCAGGCTGCCGAGGTGCAGATACAGTCGCCCGGGCCGGTGGTCGAACTGACCGTCAGCGAAATCGTGCATCGTGCTCCCGACGTCGCGCAGATCGGGGCGGGGGTGATGTCGCGTGCGGCAACTGCGCAGGAAGCCTTGCGGATGAATGCTGCAGCGATGGACCGGGGAATCGCGCGGCTGCGCGCACTGGGCATCAATCGGCGCGATATCCAGACGGCAAACTTCAACCTCAATCCAAGTTTCGAATATGACCGCGAAAGCGGTGAGCAGACCTTTACCGGCTATACGGTCAACAACCAGGTCAATGTGAAGCTTCGCGATCTGGAGCGCGCTGGCGAGGTGCTCGATGCGCTGGTCGCAACGGGAGCGAACAACATCTACGGGCCCAACTTCTCGCTCGACGACGATGCCGCCGCCAAGGCCGAGGCGCGGGCAAGCGCGTTCAAGAGCGGCCGGACCATGGCCGAGGATTACGCCCGCATGGCCGGCTTTAATTCGGTTCGCTTGCTCGAGGTCTCGGAAAGTTTCCAGAGCTTCGGTCCGCGCCCCGAGGCCATGATGCGGATGGAAAGCGCGGCGGCAGGCGATGCGAAGACCCCGATTGAACCGGGCGAAGTCGGCACCGGTGTCACCATTACCGTCAAGTACGAGATGACGCGTTAGGCTGAACGGTGCACCTTGCGAACATTCACACCTTGTTCAATGGCTTTTGCCTAGGCAGGGTCGCATCATGAAACGCCTCTTCGCATCTCTTCTCGCCTTCGGGCTAGTGGCCGGCCCGATCATGGCCGAACCTGCCTTCGCGCAGCGTCGGTCGGAGCAGGGCGAGGCGCGGCGCGAGATGAGCGCGGGCAACATCATGCAGTTGCGCGATATCGAAGCGCGCATCCTGCCGACCATGCGCGGGGCGGAATATCTCGGCCCGGCTTATGATTCGACCGCGATGGCCTACCGCCTCAAGTTCATCAAGGATGGCCGGGTGATGTATGTCGATGTCGATGCCCGGACCGGCCGGGTTCTGCGTCGTAGCCGCTGATCGGCAGTGGCCTGTCTGCCCGGCGAAACCCCGTTCAGGTTGACGCGTTCATCTTCATGAACGAAACGCGTCACAAATCATTCAAGGACGGACATTCATGAGGATCCTGATCGTCGAGGACGAGCCCACGCTGGGCCAGCAACTCAAATCGACGCTCGAACAGAACGG
>JBFOLW010000170.1:0-8905 GCA_040830305.1 Erythrobacter sp. | reverse complement strand
TCGAGCAGAGCGCCGGATGCGGATCGTCGTCCAGTCGATGGTCGACGCCGGGTACATCACCGAGGCCGAGGCGCGCGCCATGAAGCCGCCCGCGCTCGACGTGCGGACACGCAACGACCTGCCCACGGGCACCTATTTTGCTGACTGGGCGCTACCCGAAGCGCGCGAGTTCACCGAGCAGGGCTATGCGCGCCAGACGCTGACCACGACGCTCGACAGCCGGCTGCAAAATATCGCGCGGCAAGTGACACAACGCGCGCCGCTGGGCGAGGCGCAGGTCGCGCTCGTCGCGATGCGGCGCAATGGCGAGGTTGTCGCGATGATTGGTGGCAAGGACTATGCGAAGTCGTCATTCAACCGCGCGACGCAGGCCAAGCGCCAGCCCGGATCGACTTTCAAGCTGTTCGTCTATCTCGCTGCCCTGCGCGCCGGATGGAACCCCGGGGACCGGATTGCCAACACCGAGATCGTGGAGGGAAGCTATCGTCCGAAGAATTCGCGCGAGCGGTATTCGCAGTTTCTGACTCTTGAAGAGGCTTTCGCGCAGTCCAGCAACGTCGCCGCGGTTCGCTTGCTGGGCGAAGTCGGCAGCGAGAAGGTGATCGCAACCGCGCGCGATCTCGGCGTCAGCTCACCGCTAGCGAATGGTGATCCAAGCCTCGCCCTCGGTACATCGACAATGTCGCTCCTGGAGCTGACATCGGCCTATGCCGCGATAGCGGCGAACGAGTATCCGGTCGAGCCACACGCCTTCGCCCGTCCCGAACGCGGCTTTTTCGAGAACCTGTGGGACGGCCCCTCCAGCCTCTCGTCATCCACGCACTCGGGAATGGAGCGCATGCTGCGTTCGGCGATCAACAAGGGCACCGGGCGGGCAGCGATGCTGAGCGGACCGAATTACGGCAAGACCGGGACAACGCAGGACAATCGCGACGCGCTGTTCGTCGGCTATGCCGGAGACCTCGTCGTGGGCGTATGGATTGGCAATGACAACAATTCGCCGCTTGCGGGCGGCATCAGCGGTGGTGGGCTGCCCGCCCGTATCTGGCGCGATTTCATGAACCGTGCGGTAAACATGAAGGCAGCACCTGCGCAGCCCGAGCCGCGTGAACAGCAAGACCCCGGTACGCCGATCGAGCCGCTGGACGTGCCCGATCTGGAAGACATTCCCCTGGGCGATGGCAATTCCAGGCTGCGGATCCGCGACGGCGAGGCCGTGTTGTCGACCGAGATCGACGGGATTCCGGTCGACATCAGCATTGGCGACCAGGGGGTGACGGTCGACGAAGCGGCGATCGAGGAAGCGCGTCGCCGCGCGGACGAGCGCCGGTTCGAAGCCGCCCGCAACCGGCGCGAAGAGCTAGAGGAAGCCGGGAACTAGCCGGCGGCTTCAGCCATCAGGACGTTCATCACCGCGGTCGCAATCGGGCGGTCGCGGTCGTCTTGCCAGGCTTCCACGGTGATATTGGCGCTTCGGCGGCCGAGCTTGGTGATGCGCCCGCGGGCGTAGCTCGTACGGCTTTTCCCGGCAACGAGATACTGCACGGTGATGTTGATCGGCTTGAGCATCGCTGCGCGATCCTGGCGCGCCAGTTCTGCACGCAGCGCCGCATAGCCGGCGGTTTCGAGCAACCCGCCGGTTGCGCCTCCGTGATAATGGTCGGGCCGCCCCTCCACCGTCTCCTCGAACGGAACGCTCAGGATCGGGGAGCCATCCTCCCATCGCTCGAGGGTGATGCCGAGCGAGCGTGCATAGGGTGTAAGCGCTTCGATTTCGGTTGTCTTCGCCACGGTCACAGCCTCGCCGTCGATGCGATCTTCATGAAGACCGCCTGGATATGCGCTACCGGGTCGTCGGCATCGCCATCATGCGCAAGCCCGCGGACGAAAGCGGCGCTGCGGGTCAGGCGGTAGCATTGCGCGCGGCCGAAAACGCTCGCCTGTTCGCGCGCAGGGCGCACGTAGTCGACACGGAGATCGAGCGTGGCGATCGCGGTGAACTCGTCCATCGCGCGCCAGATCGCCATGCCGCTGGCCATGTCCATCAGACTGAGAATCGGGCCGGACGCCAGTACGCGCCGGCCTTCCTCTCCCAGCAGGTCCTCGCGCCAGGGCAGTTCCAGCTCGACCCAGTCGTCGCCATGGTCCGAATATCTGAGGCCAAGCCAGCCCGAATGGCCTCGTCCGGTAAAGAAGGAGGTGGCCTTCGCAGGATCGAATTTTCGCGCCTCTTCGCTCATCGCGGATCGCGATAGCCGCGCAATTCGCCAGCTTACAATCTTTTAATTTCAAGCGCGCGGAGCATGCCGCCAGTTTCCCGATCGGCGGACGAGGGCAGGGAGCCGAGGTCTGCAAGAATGACGGGAGCGACTTATGAAACTACCCAAGCTCGATCTGGGCGATCTGCCCGGACTTGAAGCGGTGACGGGCCTGTTTGGCAGTCTTCCCGCCCGGGCAACCGACGATACGATCGTCGTGATCATGGTCTACGTCCATGATCACATGGCGGTCGAGATGCTGCTCTGAAGAGGGTGCGGTCGCGTGGAGATAGATCCCGAGATCGAAGCGCTGCGCGGCGACCACGCCGCGCAGCGCCGCATGCGCAAAATGGTCGCCCGAGCGATCGAAAATTGCCGCAAGGAGCCCTCGCTGGCGCCGGTTCTCGCCGATCTCGCCTCCTATGGCGCAGGAGCGGATCTTGAAACTTGCCCCGATCTCAACCGCTTCGTTACCAAACCGGGTGCAGCGCAGGTCGGGATTTCCAGGCTGCTCGGCCACCTGCTCGATTTCCACCGGGAGAACCCGCTTGCGCAGCTCGGCTTCCGTCACCAGTCTCGAGCGGGTTTCCATTATCTCCAACTGGCGGGAAAAGGCCGGGCAACGCTCGGTCTTGCGCTTCACGACAGGGACGCGGACCTCGGTACCGCTGCGGTTGGGACCTTTTCTGACGCGGACCGGCACGAGATTGTCCTCGCCGGACGAGCACGCCTGGAATTGCTCGACATAGTGGAAGATCATGGGGACCGCGTACAGATTGATTGCACTGCCAGCAGCGTGACCGCAGGCGATCGCCTCTGTTTTCGCGGGCCGGCGCAGTCGCGGGTAATGCGCAAGGTCTCCGGTCGGCTGCTCGTATTGCGGCTTGCTCGCATCGCGAGTTGCCCGGAGCCGACCCGCCAGTTCGATCTCGCCTCGGGCAAGCTGCTGCACAGAGCGAGCGGCGATCGCCGCGAAAGTCGTCACGAGATGATGATGGCGGTACTTGGCAGGATGGGACGCGCCGAGGCCGCGCCGGTACTGGCAGAGCTCGCGCGCTCGGGCAGCGATCATCTGCGGTGGCAGGCGCTGCGCGAATGCCTTGCTCTGGAGAGCGGTACCGGTTTCGCTGCGCTCGCCCGGGTTGCAGGCGAGCCCGGGGATCCGCTGGCATCCGCCGCTGCTGCCCTGCGGGCGAGCTTGGTCGAAGCATACCCCCAATTCAGGCAGGAGGAACACACGCCATGCCCAGCGTGATTGCCAACACCCAATCCTCCAGCGCAAGCCTGGAAGAAACGATCGAGGCGATCGCGTGCGGTTTCGATCCGCGTGACGAGGGCAGCAGGAACGAAGCTGCGGCTGCGCTGGAGCGCCTGGCGAACAACCGGGATTTCCTCGCCGACCTGATGATCGAGCAATTGCGCGAACGGCATCGCGATGTGTTCGAGGACAGCGCCTATGGCCCGCAGGCGATCGTGTTGTCGCCGCTCATCGCCGGCTGCTTCCTGCGCGCAAATATCTGGCCGAGCGAGGAAGAAAGCTGTTTTGGCGCCAGCGGGGCCGAGAGTTTCGTCTACGGCGTTCCGCACGATCACAATTTCGATTTTCTCACTGCCGGCTATTTCGGGCCCGGTTATCGCAGCGACTACTTCGAGATCCGGTACGAGGAAATCGCCGGTTATCGCAGCGAAAGCGTCGAGTTGCGCTTCGTGGAACGCAGCGCTCTCGCCGAAGGCAAGTTGATGCACTATCGCGCGCATGTCGACGTCCACTCGCAATTGCCGCCGGAATCGACTTCTGTCTCGCTCAACATCATGCATGTCGATGCCGGGCAGGACTGGTTCGACCAATACGGTTTCGATCTGGAAACGAGGGCAATCGAACGCCTGCTCAATCCTTCGGCGAGCGAGACGTTCATGCGTTGCGCGGTTGCCCTTGGCGATGCAGATGCGCTCGATCTTGCCGAGCAGTTCGGCCGTAACCACCCCAGCGCCCGGATGCGGCTGGCCTGCTTCGAGGCACGCAGTGGGTTGCTCGAAGATGTGGCAGCGCGCGATGCCTTGTGGGGCGAGGCCGAGATGGCCGGAAACCTCATGCTCGCGCGCGAGGCGCGGGCGCGCCGCGCCGCACTTCAGGTGTAGAGCATGGCGAACAGGGCGAAGCCGAGAATCACGAATAGCGCCCCGATGATAACAAGCGCGCGCGACAAGGATCGCTCGCGGTTGGCTAGCCCGGTGTCGGGATCCGGACCTTCGCCGGTGGCAAGGTGCTTGAGGGCATCGATCAGCCGCATGGTTCCATGACTATAGCCCACCGCCTGCCAGCGCGTCTATCGCGCCTTGCAGGATCACCGCCGCGGCATGGCTGTCGATCTTCTCGGCACGCTTGGCGCGGCTCATGTCCTGGCCGATCATCGCAGCCTCCGCGCTGGAGGTCGACCAGCGTTCGTCCCACAGCAGCACCGGCAGTGCGAGCGCTGCCGCAAGGTTCTTCGCATAGGCGCGGCTGGCCTGCGCACGCGGGCCTTCGCTACCGTCCATGTTGCGTGGCAGGCCGATCACCACTCCCTTGATCGAACGGTCCTGCACAAGCGTGCGCAATGTGCCGCAATCCTTGGTAAACTTGCTGCGTGCGATGGTCTTGCCCGCAGTCGCATACCGCCACCCGGCATCGCAGGTAGCAACGCCGATCGTCCTGGTGCCGAGGTCGAGGCCGAGCAGGGCGCCGCCCTCGGCCAGCGCGTCGCCGAAAATCAGCGCGTTATCGGTTACGATGCCTGCGCCGTCGTCCATGCCTTCACTCGCGCGATTACGTCTTCCTGCAGGTTCTTCCAAAACAGCGGGATGTCGTAAACGTGGTAATTCCCGCCCGGCAGCACGCCTTCGCCCAGTTCAGGCGGATCGCCGATCCGGAGCAGTCCCTGGTCGTCGCAGCGTGCGGGAACGGCGCCGGACACCAGTTCGGCCGTAGCGAGGTCATCGTTTGGCACCAGCGTGCCGAGATTGGCGCGTGCAGTCGCCGAGTCGCCAACTCTGCCGGTGAGCGGATTGACGCACACGATCGGATCACTCTCTCCCCGTGGTTCGCCGTCGAGGCCGGGGATCATGCTGTAACGGCGCAGCAGCTGGCCCGGATCGCCATCGTCGGAGAAGCTCGCATAGGCGATCAGGCAGGCCGGCTGGTTAGCGGCCGCGCAGGCCGGGAAGGGAAGCGCCGGCAGATCGTGCTCGACCGAGATTGGCCAGCCCGGCGCATAAACCGCCGCAATGCGCGGCTCGAGTGCGGTGCCCGCAACCTTGTCGCGGATCAGCCTCAGGACATGGGTCGAGCCTTGGCTGTGCCCGGCGAGGACGATGGGCTTGTCGGCGTCGATACTCGAGATGAAATAGTCGAACGCCTGCGCCACATCGGCATAGGCTGCATCGATCGCCATGGTCGCCTCTGGCTTATCGGTCAGGAATGCGCCGACTGCGGCCTGGCGGTACTTGGGGGCCCAGAGTTCGTCGGCCCGGTTGAACGGGCTAGCGAGCCCTCGCAGGAAAACGGCGGCCAGTCGGTCGGTGGCCGCGTCGCCGAGCGCGGCGTTCCAGTCGCCCAGCGCGCCCTTGGTGTAGCTGGTCGGTGGGACGAAAAAGACCGCAAAGCTGGGCAATTCCTCACTGACTGCTGCTTCGCCCGCGCGCGAGCCTGGCGTGGCGGTGGGTGCAGGTGCATCGAGGCTCTGCTCGGCGGCAGGGGCGTCGGGCGAAACCGTGCGTTCGGCCGGATCGGGTGCAGCTTCGGCAATGGCGGGCTGGTAGCGCGCGGGGTCGCTGGGACCGAGGCCGGGGCGCGAATACCACATCGCCGGATCCTGATAGGCATTAGCCGCGAGTGGCTCCTGTTCGACGAATTCGCCGCGCGGCACGAATGCAATCTCGGTCGCCTCGCGCGACCAGATCGAAAGCGCGATCGCCCCGACGATGACCAAGACAATCGCAATTGCCACGACATACAGGAATTTACGCGCCATCCTTGGCAACCTCTTCCATTGAACTTCTGTCGACTTGTTCGGCCCGGCGCTCCAGCGCAACCTTGATCATTGCCAGCAGCGGATCGGCAAGGAACAGCCCGAGAATACCGAACAGGATACCCATGATGAGCTGGAATGCGAGCACCAGGGCGGGCGCAAGATCGACGGTCTTCTTGGCGATCATCGGAATGACCACGTAGCCGTCGAAATTCTGCACGAAGAAGTAGACCGCAATGGTGTAAATGCCCATCTCGACGCCGCCCGAGAATCCGACGAGCACCATCAGGATACCCGAGATTATCGCGCCGAGGTTGGGGACGAAGGCGAGCAGGCCGGTCAGGATGGCAAGCAGCGCTGCCATGGGGACGACGCCGATACCCACTAGCGGGGCGACGATCGCCAGCATGACATAGGTAAAGATGGCCTCGACGAACATGCCGAGCAGGCGTCCCGCCATCAGGCGGCGCATCGTCTGGCCCATGCGTTCCGCCGTCACATAGAACCGCTCGCGCTGTTCACGCGGCAGCATCCAGGCGACCCCGCGTTCGTAGAGCTGGGGATCGATCGCGACATAGATCCCGATCACGACGATCAGCACCACGGTTGCCACTCCGCCGAGGATACCGCCGAGGGCCCGGGTGACCGTGCTGATGCCGCTTCCGATGCTCCCGAGATAATTCTGGAGCTGCGACTGGTCGACCTGGAAGCCCTGCGCACTCGCCCAAGCGAACAGCTCGGCAAGCTGGCGTTCGATAATCGCGGGAAACTGTGCGGCTTCCTGAGAGATCGTCGAGCCGGCGAAATAGCCGAGCCACAGGAGGAATGCGATCGTCGCGGCGAGCACGATTGCGACCCGCCATGCGCGCGCAATGGAGAGCACACGGCCCAGCAGGCGGGCACCACCGTCGATCATGGCGGCGAAAACCATGGCGCCGAAGATCACCAGCAGCGGCCGGGCAATCCAGATCGCGAGCGCGACAACGCCGACCACTGCGACCCAGACGATCGCACGAGAAATTTCATGGCGGAGGCGAGGATCGTTCACACGCGACGGGCTGGTGCCGAGGTCGTGGTCGTGGTTGTCCTGAATCTCGTCGGCCATGCGCGTCCCCCTTTAGCAGGACCCTAGCGTTCGGGAATGCCTTTTCGTTCCACGATGGCGGGCCGCAAGGTGGACCATGCGCGACCTTCGCGCAGGCTCGTCCACCAGCTGACCGGGTTCAGCGAGGTCGTCCCGTCGAGCGAGAAGGTGATGAATTCGGCGCGCCCGCCGATATTTTCCAGCGGGATCGGGCCGAGCAGGCCGCGCGGGTGGTTAAGTTCACGGCTGTCTGCCGAATGGTCGCGATTGTCCCCCATCACGAAGACGTGTCCTTCGGGAACCGTTATCTCGGCGATATTGTCGAGTTCCTGGTTCTGGTGGTCGATCACCAGATAGGTCGCGCCATTGGGCAGGGTTTCGCGCAAGACCGGCACCCGGCAAACCCGCTGACCCGCGGCGTTCTCCGCGCGGAAATCGTCGAAGCCGAAACCGTCGCAGCGCGAATTGGCATCGAGCGGGAGCGCGATTGCAGGTTCGACCTTTTGTTCGACCGGAGTCCCGTTGAGGATGATCTGGCCGTTCTGGATCGCAATGCGATCGCTCGGCAGGGCGACGATGCGTTTGATGTAGTCCTCGTCACGCTCGGGGTGCACGGGGATAACGATATCGCCATACTCGGGCGTGCTGCCGGCAATGCGCCAGTCGCCGCGCGGAGCGAGGTGGAAACTGATCGAACTCCAGTTCCAGCCATAGGGATATTTGCTCACCACCAGCCGGTCGCCGACTAGCAGGTTTGGCATCATCGATTCCGACGGGATATAAAACGGCTTGGCGATGAAGCTGTGGAAGGCAAATACCGCCAGAAGCATCAGGGCGAGACCGCGGATTTCCGCGATCCAGTCGACTTTTTCGTCGGATTTCTTGGAGTTTTTGTTCACTGCCGTGGCGCCGGTGGTCACTGGGGTATGGCCTCGATGATGACGTAGGCCTGCGCCCATGGATGGTCGTCGGTGAGGGTGAGATGAATGCGCGCCTCATGGCCGTGCGGCACCATTTCCGCAAGTATGATCGCCGCGCCGCCGGTCAGCGCGAGCGTGGGCGCGCCGGATCTGGCATTCACCACGCCGATGTCCTTCATGAAGACACCGCGCCGGAAACCGGTCCCGACCGCCTTGGAGAAGGCTTCCTTTGCTGCAAAGCGCTTGGCGTAGGTGCCGGCGATGGTGAAGGGGCGACGGCGGGCCTTGGCGCGCTCGATTTCGGTGAAGACCCGGTTCTCGAAACGCTCGCCGAAGCGGTCGAGCGAATTCTGGATCCGCTCGATGTTGCACAGGTCGGATCCCAGACCGATGATCATGCGCTCGTCCTCCAGCGGCATATTTTGTCACCGGCGAGATGATTAATCGCGTGTCGCAGGATTTCGGCAATGACCGCGGCGACGGCAATCATTCCCCCAGCCGACGTGATCAGTTCGCTCCAGCTCGCACCCTCGCCGAGAACCTTGGCGGTGTTGGTTGCGAGCACGAAGGGAACGACGATCAGGAAGAGATAGAAAGTCGAGCGGATCGAGCGCCAGACTTTGAGAGCGTTCTGCG
>JBFOLW010000169.1:0-4565 GCA_040830305.1 Erythrobacter sp. | reverse complement strand
GACAACGTCCCCGCCCACGGGCGCGGAGCTACCCCGGCTGGCCTGGGGGTGGGCGTGCGGCGGGCGGCCAACCCCCCCGCCCCGCGGCACTGCGCCAGAGCCGTAAGCGCGGCGAGCCCTTCGCGATACGTGGGAAACTGCGGTTCCCACCCGAGAACGCGCTTCGCCTTGCCGTTCGCGACGCGGCGGTTCTCGGCATAGAAGCCGCGCGCCATCGGTGAAAGGTCGGCTTGCTCGATCGACTGCAGCGGCGGCGGCGCGATGCCCAGCAGTCGGCAGGCCTCCTCGATCACCGCATTCTGGCTCGTCGGAAGATCGTCGGCGAGATTGTAGGCGCCCGGCGGCGCCTCGCTCTCGATGGCGGCAATGGCGCCCGCAACGATATCGTCGACATGCACGCGGCTGAAGACCTGACCCGGCAGGTCGATCCGGTGTGCCTTGCCCGTCTCGACCCGCTCGAGCGCGCTGCGACCCTGGCCATAGATACCGGGCAGGCGAAACACCCGTGCGCCCGCTCCGAGCCAGCGCGCATCGCATTCGGTCCGCGCGGTGCGCCGCCCGCCACCGGTGGGCGAGGCCTCGTCGACCCAAGCACCCTGTGCGTCGCCATAGACGCCGGTCGAAGAGAGGTAGCCGAGCCATTTGCCCGACAGCGCATGGGCGTAGCTGTCGAGTACGGGATCGCTGCCGTCCGCGGGCGGGACCGAACTCAGGACATGGCTCGCTTCGGCCAGTGCTTCGCTCACGGCGTCCGTGTCGGAAAAGTCGAGATTGCCAGCGCTACCCGTTGCATCCACATGCCAGCCGCGGTCACGCATCTCTTGCGCAAACCGTCCCGCCGTGTAGCCGAGACCGAAGATGAACAATCGGGCCATCGGAGCGTAGTAGCCGGTGATCCCGCAATTGACAGGAAAACCATGGATATCGCTCGCACGCCTTCCAATCCCGACGGCAACCCGGAAATGGCCGATGCTGCGGTCGATCCCAAGGACCCGCCCGAAATCAGGCGCGAGGACTACCGGCCGTTTCCCTGGATCGTGTCGGAGACGCGGCTCGACTTCGAGCTCGGGATCGATTGCACGCGCGTGCGTTCGACACTGACCGTCGCGCGCAATGCCAAAGCCGAACCGTCTCCGACCATCAGGCTGAATGGCGACGGGATCGCCGCGACCAGCGTTACGGTCGATGACGAGCCGACGCAGAGTTTTGTGATGGACGGTGACGATCTGATCCTGACCCTCCCCGGCGAGGCGCACGAGATCGGCATCGAGACCGAGGTCGACCCGAGCGCCAATTCTCAGCTGATGGGGCTTTATGCCTCGGGGGGCATGCTGTGCACGCAATGCGAGGCCGAGGGCTTCCGCCGCATCACATTTTTCCCCGATCGTCCCGACGTGCTGAGCACCTATACCGTGCGGATGAGCGGCCCCAAGTCGCAGTTTCCGGTGCTGCTGTGCAATGGCAACCGGACCGGCGAGGGCACGGACGGTGATACGCACTGGGCCGAATGGCACGACCCCTGGCCCAAGCCGTCCTATCTTTTCGCGCTGGTGGCGGGCGACCTCGTCGCGCGCAGCGACAGCTTCACCACCATGGGCGGGCGCGAGGTCGAGCTGAACGTTTGGGTGCGCGACGGCGATCTCGATCGCACCGAGCATGCCATGGAAAGCCTCAAGCGGTCGATGAAGTGGGATGAGGAAGTCTTCGGGCGCGAATACGCCCTCGACCTGTTCAACATCGTCGCGGTCAGCGATTTCAACATGGGGGCGATGGAGAACAAGGGCCTCAACGTTTTCAACACCAAATACGTGCTCGCCGACCCCGAGACCGCCACCGACGGCGATTATGACGGGGTCGAAGGGGTCATCGGCCACGAATATTTCCACAACTGGTCGGGCAATCGCATCACCTGCCGCGACTGGTTCCAGCTGAGCCTAAAGGAAGGCTTCACCGTGCTGCGCGACCAGCTGTTCAGCGCCGATATGGGCAGCGAACCGGTCAAGCGGATCGAGGATGTGCGGATCCTGCGCGGTGTCCAGTTCCCCGAGGATTCCGGACCGCTGGCGCATCCGATCCGGCCCGATTCCTACCGCGAAATCAGCAATTTCTACACCGCGACCGTCTACAACAAAGGCGCCGAAGTGATCCGCATGATGCGGACCATGGCGGGCGAGGAGCGGTTCCGCAAAGGCACCGATCTCTATTTCGAGCGCCACGATGGCGAGGCGGCGACCTGCGAGGATTTCGTCAAATCGATCGAGGATGGGGCGAGACTGGACCTAACCCAATTCCGCCGCTGGTATTCGCAAGCGGGCACACCAAAGGTGCATGTCAGGCTGGAACACCAAGGCGAAACCGCGACCGTGAAGCTCGCGCAGGCCGTTCCGCCGACGCCGGGCCAGCCCGAAAAGCAACCGGTCCCGATCCCGCTCAAGCTGGCGCTGTTCGACCGCGCCACCGGATCGCACTCGGGCGAAGAGCTGGTCGTGCTCGACAAGGAAAGCGACGAATTCACCTTCACCGGCTTCAGCGAAAAACCGGTCCTGTCGATCAACCGGGCCTTCTCCGCGCCGGTTTCGATAGAGCGCGACGTTTCGCGCGAGGAACTCGTCTTCCTGGCAGCGAAAGACGACGATCCCTTCGCTCGCTACGAGGCGATGCAGGAACTGATGACGGGTTACCTCGTCGCTGCCGTTTCGGGCGATCTCGGGGGCAATGAGCGCGAGGCGGCGCTCGCCGATATCGCACGGGCCATGGAGGCAGTGATCGAGGACGATCAGCTCGACGATCTCATGCGCGGCGAATTGATGGTCATGCCCAGCCAGTCCTATATCGCGGAGCAGATGCTCGTCGCCGACCCGGGCCGGATCCACGCCGAGCGCGAGGCGCTGAAGGCCGATATCGGCGCACGGCTGGCTGGCCAGTTTCACGCACTGTACGACCGCGCGGGGAGAATTCCCTTCTCGCTCGATGCGGAGGCCAAGGGCGCGCGCAAGGTCAAGACACTGGTACTCGCCTATGCTGCCGCGAGTGATCCGGGCAAGGCTGCCGAACTTGCCGCGCATCAGTACGAACGGGCCGACAACATGACCGACCGGCAGGGCGCGCTCATGGTGCTGGCCGGCCTCGAAAGCGCCGAGCGAACCGGCAAGCTGCTCGATTTCTACAACCGTTACGAGGGCAATGCGCTGGTGATCGACAAGTGGTTCGCACTCCAGGCTTCCTCGCTCCATCCCAAGGCTATCGAGCACGTAAAGGCGCTGCGCGATCATCCCGATTTCACGCTCAAGAATCCCAATCGCGTCCGCTCGCTTTACATGGCCTTCGCTGCCAATCCGGCTGCCTTCCACGCCGAAGATGGCGAAGGATACCGGATGATTGCCGACCTCATTTTCGAGCTCGACCCGATCAATGCGCAGACCGCCGCACGCTTCGTCCCGCCGCTCGGCCGCTGGCGGCGGATCGAGGAAGGACGTGCGAAACTTATGCGCGAGGCACTCGAGCGGATCGCCGCTGCGCCCAAGCTATCGCGCGATACGTTCGAGCAGGTTGCGCGTTCACTTGGGTGACGCAGGCGTGACCGATTTCCTGCGAGCAGGAGTGCTCAGCGGCGTCCCGCACGGCTTCTCGACCGCGGAGGGGCTCGAGGCCGACCAAGTCCTTGAAGATGCCCCCCTCGTGCGGTTGAAGCAGGTGCATTCAAGCATCGTCCATTGCCTGTCCGAGCCTTGGGCCGAACCGCGGGAGGGCGATGCGTTGGTGACCGACCGGCGCGATTTGGTGCTTGGAATAGTCACCGCCGACTGCGCCCCAGTCCTGTTCGCGGATCGCGAGGCAGGAGTGATCGGCGCGGCACATGCCGGTTGGCGCGGTGCGGTGGGGGGCGTTCTGGAGAATACCGTCCGGGAAATGGTGACGCTCGGTGCATTGGCCAAGCGCATTCGCGCAGCGATCGGTCCGACGATCGCCCCGAAGAGCTATGAGGTCGATCTCGCTTTTCGTGCCGAGTTCGGTGACGACGATGCGCGGTTCTTCGCGCCGGGCCGCGAGGGCCATTTTCAGTTCGATCTGCCCGCCTATGTCACGCACAGGCTGCGCCTCGCGGGGCTCGAGCATGTCGAGGACCTGCGAGAGGACACCTATTCGCAACCCGCCCGCTTTCATTCCTATCGCAGGGCTACTCACCTCGGAGCGGATACGACGGGACGTCAGCTGAGCATGATCGCGCTTCGCGCCTGATCGGGCGGGCTCGACCGCGCGCGGATTGCATGGGAGTGTACAGCGCTTGCCAAAATGGCGGTTGGCAAGGTCTCGCATAGCGGCTAGAGGCGCGTCCAAACCGGGCATGCCGGGGGCTTTCGCGCACGTACATTTCCAGTCGGGCGCATCTGCTTTCCGAATAGCCCGGTCGTGAATTCGCAGATAGCGTCGGAGGCCCTCGGGCTGAAGCGCAGGCAACAAGGCAGGCAAGGCAAAGCGCTGATGGCAGAGACCGCTGCAACCGCAACTCCCGAAACGGCAGGCGAAACCGAAGACGGTATCCGTCGCCGCGACTTTCTCGACAT
>JBFOLW010000168.1:0-2550 GCA_040830305.1 Erythrobacter sp. | reverse complement strand
GGCATTGCTCGACCAGCGCGACCAGCTGCTCGAACGGTTGTCGGGCTTCACTTCGCTGTCGACTCAGTTCGCGGCCGACGGAACCGTCGCGGTATCGCTTGGCAGCAATCCACCGCGCAGCTTCGTGCAAGGGGGCAACGCAGGAACGCTTTCATCGACGACTGCCGCGGACGGCACACTGAGCTTTGCCGTCGACGGCCAGGCCATGACACCTGGATCCGGGAGCCTTGCCGGGGCTTCGCTCGCACTGACCGAACTGGCGAGTGTCCGTACGCGTCTCGATACGATTGCGGCCGGAATCGCCGACACCGTAAACAATGCTCAGGCAGCCGGGGTGGATCTCGACGGTACGCCGGGACAGCCGCTGTTCGCCGGAACCACCGCCAGTTCGCTCCGCGTCGTCATGACCGACGGGCGGGGCATCGCGACCGCTCCGGCAGGCGCCAGTGCTGGAAGTCGCGACGACACGAATCTCAGCGCGTTGCGCCAGTCGCTCGCCACTCTCGACCCTGCGCAGCAGGTCAGCGGGTTGCTGTTCGACGTATCGAGCAAAGTTGCCGGGCGGAACGTCACTCAGAGCGCGCTGGAAACGATCGCATCTTCTGCGCGCGTATCGCTCGAGGCGCAATCTGGCGTCGATCTCGATCAGGAAGCCGCCAACCTCATCCGGTTCCAGCAGGCGTTCCAGGCTTCGGGCCGCGCCATGCAGACGGCAACTGAAATCTTCGACACACTCTTGGGGATCGGGCGATGATAAACCTCAGTACCGGCGCCTTCTACGAGCGGGGGACCCGACAGATCGGTACCCTGCGTGCGCGGGCGGAATCGCTGCAGCAGCAGATCGGCACGGGCGAACGGCTCGAGCGCTCTTCCGACGACCCGGTCGCTGCAGCGCGGCTCCGGATGCTTGCCCGCAACGAGCGTATCGCAAGTGTCGATACGCGCAATTCGCAGCTTGCCGAAGCCAATTTGTCGCTTACTGACCAGACGCTCAGCTCGGTCGCCGACCTCGTCGTGCGCGTACGCGAGCTGGCGGTGCAGGCGTCGGGCGACACGCTCAGCGACGAGCAGCGCGCCTCGATCGGTTCGGAAATCGCCGGCCTGCGCGAGAATCTCGTCCTGCTGGCCAACAGCAGGAACATCGCCGGACATGCGCTGCTCGGCGGGCAGACTGCGGGCGCCGCCTACGTCGACAACGGCACGAGCGTCCAGTTTGTCGGGACCAACACAGTCACCCCGCTCGAAATCGGCGAAGGCCAATCGGTATCGCCGGGCATGACCGGTCCCGACATCTTCGAGTTCAACACTGCCAATGGTCAAACCGACCTCTTCGCGGTGCTTGGCGGCCTTGCCGCCGCGTTGTCGGCAGGTGGCCAGGCCGCTGCCGACGCCAGCGCGGCATCGCTGGCCGATCTGGATGCGGGCCTCGAGAAGGTCACCACCGCACAGACCGTGGTCGGTTCGCGGCTCAACTGGATCGATCTCATGTCGGAACGGCGCGAGAACAATGCCGAGCGCGTGGCCGACGAACGCCTCGATGTCGGCGGCGCCGACATCGCGGTAACCATGAGCCGCTTGCAGGAAACTCTCACCGTTCTCGAGGCGAGCCAGGCCAGCTTCGTCCGCCTCGCCAACATGTCGCTGTTCACAATGCTGCGCTGATCGCGCGCGTTACCGGAGGAATTTCAGAATGTACGCGATCATCGGGATTGTAGTCTTGCTCGTCATGGTCTTTGGCGGGTTCATGCTCAGCGGGGGTGCGCTGGGGCCGGTCATGGCGGCGATGCCGTTCGAGATGCTGATCATCGGGGGTGCCGCGATCGGAGCAATGGTCGCCGGCAATTCGCTCGACGGATTGAAGGCCATCGGTGGCGCCTTCAAGAAGATCTTCAAGGGGCCGCAGCACACCAAGCAGGATCATATCGATGCGATCGCGCTCACCACGCAGCTGATGCGGATGCTCAAGAACGACGGTCCGGTGGCGCTCGAGAGCCATATCGACGACCCGGCCAATTCGACCGTTTTCAGCGAATATCCCAGCCTGCTCCAGAACAAGCCGCTGATCGCCTTGATCTGCGACACGCTGACCTTGCTGGTGGTGTCCTCGGGCACGCTCGAAACCCACGCGGTAGAGGAAGTAATGGACAATGCGATGAAAACGCATTTCCACGAGCTGCACGAGCCCCAGCACAACCTCCAGACGCTGTCGGACGCGCTTCCGGCGCTCGGGATCGTCGCCGCGGTACTCGGCGTGGTGAAAACCATGGGGTCGATCAACGAACCGCCCGAAATCCTCGGCAAGATGATCGGCGCCGCGCTGGTCGGTACCTTCCTCGGCGTCCTCCTCGCCTATGGGATCGTCGGGCCGCTCGCCGGACGTCTCAAGCAGGTACTCGAACAGGACGAACAGATCTTCCACGCGGTCAAGCAGGTGATCATCGCCTCGCTCTACGGCCACCCGCAGCCGCTGGTGGTGGAAAGTGCGCGCTCGAGCCTCGGCCACACCGTGCGCCCCGGCCTGAACGAGCTCCTCGACGCGCTGCGGGGACG
>JBFOLW010000167.1:0-4574 GCA_040830305.1 Erythrobacter sp. | reverse complement strand
TTCGCGGGCAAGCGGCAGTTGCAGGACGGCGACGGTCAGTTCTCTCATTCTGGCGAGATAGGCCGCCGTCGCCGTACAGGCAATGTTTACCGGGCCTTACGGAAGAGCAGCGTCATCCGGTCGCTCTCGCCGATCGCCTCGTAGCGTGCACGATCCTTGTCGCCATAGCGCAGCACCGGCGGGAGCGTCCAAACGCCGCCTTCCCAGTTTGCAGGATCCTTCGGGTTGGCGTTGATCTCACTTTCTCCGGCCAGTTCGAAGCCATTGGCCTCGAAAATCGCCACCACATCCTGCTTGCGCATGTAGCCACGCTGGCGCGCGCCGTAGTCGTCGTAGCTGGCGCCATCGGGCGCGCGGTGCTGGACCACGCCGACCATGCCATCATCCTTGAGCATGCGGCGTGCGGCCTTGAGCACGTCGTCGGCGCTGTTGCCCATGTTGAGCCCGTGCATCGAGCGGAAGATCAGCACGCGGTCGACCGTGCCTTCGACGCCTTCGGGCATCTCGTCGATTTCGAACGCGGTGACCTGGTCCGCTTCGATACCCAGCCCTTCGGCGACTTCCTGCTTGAACCGCTCGGTCCAGCCCTTGGCACGCGCCTCCTGCGCGCGGTCGCGATATTCGGCGCCGTCGCTGTCCTGGTCGAAGGCGATATACTTGCCCGCGGGCAGCAGGTAGGGCGCGAGCACGCGCGTATACCAGCCTCCGCCGGGACCGAACTCGGCAACGGTCATATCGGGCGTCACCTCGAAGAAGGCGAGCGTCTCGGCAGGATTGCGGTACTGGTCGCGCGCGCGGTCGTCGTCGCGCAGGTCGGCGGCCAGAACGGTTTCCAGATCGGGTGCGTGATCGTCGGCGGCAAGCGGCGCCGCGACAAGGGCCGCAACGGCGGCAGTCAGCATCAGACGCATGGTAGCAAATCTCCTCGGTTCGTCCGGGTGATCTTCTGGACGTGCATCGGGTGGATGACAAGGCGAAGACGGCTTCCTATCTCTGCTGCGCAAAGGAGATTGACGGACATGGCTAAACAGCAGGCGATCGTCGCAGGCGGATGCTTCTGGTGCACCGAAGCGGTGATGAAGGACGTGATCGGCGTGAGCGAGGTCGAAAGCGGCTATATCGGCGGCCACCAGGCGAACCCGACCTACAAGGAGGTCTGCACCGGCAACACCGGCCATGCCGAGGGTGTGCGCGTGACGTTCGACGACGAGCAGATCACGCTTGCGCAGCTCTACGATGTCTTCATGGGGACGCACGACCCGACCCAGCTCAACCGCCAGGGCAATGATGTCGGCACGCAATACCGCAGCGCAATCTTCCCGCTCGATGGACAGCAGGACGAGGCGAAGGCCGCCATAGCGCGCTGGAACGACGAGCATCCGGACCAGGAGGCCGTGACCACGATCGAGAGCGGCGAGTGGTATCCGGCAGAAGATTACCACCAGGAGTATTGGGACGGCGAAGGCCAGCGCAACCCCTATTGCCTCGCGGTCATCCCGCCCAAGCTGATGAAGCTGCGCAAGAGCTTCCAGAAATACCTCAAGGAAGACGCCTGACCCGGGCCGCGCGTCCATGACCGTCGCAATCATCGGCGCCGGAATGGCAGGGATGAGCTGCGCCCGGCGGCTCGGCGAGCTGGGGCATGATGTCGCGCTGTTCGACAAGGGGCGCGGTCCGGGCGGGCGCATGGCCACCCGCCGGATCGAGCTCGACGGCACGACCCTGCGCTTCGACCACGGCGCGCAATATTTCACCGTTCGCGATCCCCGCTTCGCCGCGCAGGTCGCGTCGTGGGAAGAACAGGGAGTGGTCGACCGCTGGGCCGAGGCGGGCAACGAGACGTGGGTGGGGACACCTGCGATGAATGCGCCGCTGAAGGCGATGGCGGATCGGCTCGATGTTCGCTTCGGCTGCCGTATCGAACGGATTGATCGCACGCCGGACGGCTGGTTGCTCGACGGAGAAGGTACACCCGACCGGCGCTTCGACACCGTCGTGATCGCGCTGCCCGCCGAACAGGCCGCGCCGATGCTGGCATCGCATGACCAATCGATGGCTGCTTGCGCCGCTGCCACCGGATCGACCCCGTGCTGGACGGTGATGGTCGCGTTCGAACATGGCTTGGCTGCCGATGCCACGCTTCGCGACCGCGGCCCAATCGGCTGGGCGGCGCGCAATTCGAGCAAGCCCGGGCGCGGCCCCGAGGAATGCTGGGTGGTGCAAGCCTCTCCCGAATGGTCGCGCGCCCAGCTCGATGAAGACGCCGGAGCCATCGGCAAGGCGTTGCTGCAAGCGCTCGCCGAAGCGACCGGCGCAACACTCCCGCCAATCGTCGCCAGCAGTGCGCATCGCTGGCGCTACGCCAAGTCGGGGTCGGCGGGGAAAGACTACCTGTGGGACGCCCGAAAGCGCCTTGGTGCCTGCGGCGACTGGCTGATCGCTCCGCGCGTCGAAGCAGCGTTCCTCTCTGGACACATGCTGGCAGAAGCGATCGCCATCCGCGCATAGAGGCTTGCCAAGGCATTGCCGCACGCCTTCCCGGGTGCAAGGATCGCATTCATGGCGGGATCCCACAGCAAGGCCTTTACCTCCGACCATCTCGTTCGCGAGGACGGCAGCGTCGAGTTCACCTGTTCGCAGGACGACCGGCTATGGCCGTGGAATCAGATCGGCGCGCATCATCCGGGCGCAATCCAGGCGGCCAGTTACTGGCTGAGTGTCGCAAGTGCTTCCGCCCTTGGCCAATGGGATCCGGACAAATGGTCGGCGCTGACATGGACGCGCTGGACCTGCGGCGAGCCGGCTGCCGGACGCATGGCACGCGGGCGCTATCAGCGCAGTCGGATCGAGGGAAAGGAGAGTTTCTCCGTCCAGCTCTACGACGCCGGCGATTCGCTCATTTGCGAACTCGACGGGCGTGGAGTGGTATTTCGCACGCGCGATTTCGAGAAGTGGCGCAGCAATGCGAAGCGGGGTTCGGACAAGGTCACGTCTGCGGATTTCGTCTACGCCGATCGTGCGTTGCTTGGCCTATCCGGGGACGAATTTCCTTTCATCGGCGACCTCGAAAACGGCAGCGCCACCGGACTGCTCGACCAGGCCAATTGCATGCCTCCCGCCCACCCGTGGCTCGACGGATCGGGCGATCATGTGAACTCGGCACACCTGGCTGAAGTTGCGCGCCAATTCACCAGCCTTTTACGCGGCGGCAAACCGTTCCGCGTGACCGAAGCTGAAATGCGGTTCGACCGCTATGTCGAACTGGGCGTGCCGTTCATGATCGAGCGGACGGGCGTGAAACACGGGAATATCGAAATGAAGCTGTGCCAATCGGGACGCGATTGCACTGCAATCACATACACGGTGGCGGCCGCCTAGCGCTGCCACCGGGCGATGAAGAACCCGTCGAGGCCACCTTGCTCGGCAAGCATGCCGGGATCGGTGCGCACCCAGCCTTCGGCAGTCGGAGCGAGACCGGAGGGGCATTCATCCTGCGTGATCGCGGCGACGGGCAGCGAGACCTTGGCCGCCCGGTCTTCGCCCTCCGCCTGTTCGAGCGAACAGGTGGCATAGACCAGAGTGCCGCCGGGCTTGAGCCAGCTTTGCGCGCGTTCGAGCAGCGCCGCCTGCAACTCGGCCATTTCGTCGATCTGCCGCTGCCCGATCCGGTGCAGCACATCGGGATGGCGGCGCGCGGTGCCGGTGGCGGTACACGGCGCATCGAGCAGGATGGCATCGAACTGGTGCCTTGGTTCCCACGTCAGCGCATCTGCGCGCACTATTCCGGCCTTCAGCCCGGTGCGCTTCAGATTGGCCTTGAGCAGATCGAGCCGCCGCTTCGAGATGTCGAGCGCGGTCACCTGCCAGCCCTGCGCTGCCAGTTGCAGCGTCTTGCCGCCTGGCGCAGCACAGAGATCGAGGACGTGACGACCGTCGCCCTCGCCGAGTAGCCGCGCCGGGAGGGACGCGGCAAGGTCCTGGACCCACCAGGCGCCCTCGGCAAAGCCGGGCAGCTTCTCGACATTTGCGCCGCGTGGCAGGCGGAGGTGGCCCGGCATCAGGCTGTCCGCCGAAAGCTGGACCTTCCACTGCTCGGTCTGCGCCGGATCGCGCAGGGTCAGGTCGAGCGGCGGCGGTTCGGCCAGGCCCGCAGCGATAGCGGAGGCTCGATCGCCCCAGCGCGCTCCCACATCGGCCGGCAGCGTGGGCGCTCCGGGCAGCGTTACGTCGCGCTTGGTAAGCGTCGAGAATACGCCGTGTGCCAGCCGCCGCGGTCCGCCCGCGAGCAAGTCGAGCCCGGTCGCCACTACGGCATGCGGCGGCGTCTCGAGCCGCAGCCACTGCGCCAGCATCATGCGGAGTACCGTGCGTGCCTTGGCATCGGCGGGGTGCGGCCCCCTTTCCCCCCCGCCGGGGAACGCAACCGGATCGCCCCCCCACCCGCGCACCCCGCCCCCCTCCCCGCGCGCTCGCGCCCCGGGCTCCCACTCCCGCCGCTCCCTCGGTGAGCCGCTGTGTCCGATATCCATGCCTCCCCCCCCGCCGCAGGGCCCAGCCCGCCGTCTCCGGCGCGC
>JBFOLW010000166.1:0-9452 GCA_040830305.1 Erythrobacter sp. | reverse complement strand
GCTGGCCGAGGACGAAGGCAAGCGCCTCAAGGCGCTGGGTGTGGACGAGGGGGCGGAAATCGCCGTCGTCCATCGCGGAATTTTCGGCACGCGCGACCCGCTTGCAGTGCGAATCGGGCGCATGACCATCGCCCTGCGCCGGTCCCATGCGCTTGCAATCGAGGTCGAGCCCGCATGAGCCGGCACGATCCCGTGAAGGCACGCACCGCGGCGCTGGTCGGCAATCCGAATGCCGGCAAGTCGGCCTTGTTCAACGCTCTGACCGGGGCGCGGCAGAAGATCGCCAACTATCCCGGCGTGACGGTCGAGCGGAAGGCTGGCCGGCTGACTTTGCCGGGCGGTGACAGCGTCGAACTGATCGACCTGCCCGGCTCCTACAGCTTCGATGCCGCGAGCCCCGATGAAGACGTGACGCGCAAGGTCGTCCACGGCGAATTCCCGGGCGAGGCAACGCCCGATGTGATCGTGCTGGTGCTCGATGCCGCCAATCTGGAACAGCATCTGGTGTTCGCGCAGGAAGTGCTCGAGCTGGGGCGGCCGACGGTGGTCGCGCTCAACATGGTCGATCTTGCCGAGCGCGACGGGCTCACGCTCGATCCCGGCGCCCTGTCCGAGGCGCTCGGAGTTCCTGTCGTCCCGACCGTCGCGGTGCGGCGCAAGGGCCTCGAGGAACTCGCAGCCGCGATCGCCGAAGCCGAGACGCATGCCGACGAGGAGGCGCACACCCGCTGGCACATCACCTTGCCCGAACGCCGGCTGGCGGCCAAGCATATGGCGCGGGCCGCCATCCTGTCCAAATCGACCCGTCACACGGTCGAAAACGGCATCGACCGGGTGCTGCTCAATCCATGGATCGGACCGGTGATCCTCTTCGGCCTTCTGTTCGTGATCTTCCAGGCGGTCTTTGCCTGGGCGACGCCGTTTGCCGATGCGCTGGAAGGTGGCGTGGGCTCGGTGTCAGGGTTCGTAACCGACAGCATGGCGCCCGGCTTCGTTCGCGATTTCCTGACCGAGGGCGTCCTCGCTGGCGTCGGCTCGGTGGTCGTCTTCCTGCCGCAGATCGTGATCCTGTTCTTCTTCATCCTGGTGATGGAGGCGAGCGGATACATGGCGCGCGCAGCCTTCCTGATGGACCGGCTGATGGCGGGCGTAGGCCTGTCGGGAAAGAGCTTCATCCCGCTGCTGTCCAGCTTCGCCTGCGCCATTCCCGGCATCATGGCGACACGCTCGATCCCCGATCCGAAGGACCGTCTGACGACCATTCTCGTCGCCCCGCTGATGACCTGTTCGGCGCGGCTTCCGGTCTACGCGGTGATCATCGCGGCGGTGATCCCGCAAACCACCGTCGGCCCCGGGGTGGGCCTGCAGGGGCTGGTCCTGTTCGCGCTCTATATTGCCGGCATCATCGGTGCGATGGCGGTAGCGCTGGTGCTTCGCAACTCCGTCACCCGCGGCGCGGCGAGCGGCTTCATCATGGAGATGCCACGCTACCAGCTGCCGCGTATCAAGGACCTCCTTATCGGTCTCTGGCAACGAGCGTGGGTGTTCCTGCGCCGCGCGGGCACGATCATCTTCGTAGTCACCATCGCGCTGTGGCTGATGCTGAGCTTCCCCAAGGCCGAACCGGGCGAAAGCCAGATGGATGCGAGTGTCGCGGGGATGATCGCCGATGGCCTGCACCCGGTGCTCGAGCCGATCGGTTTCAATCGCGAGATGAGCCTGGCATTGGTCCCCGCCATGGCGGCGCGCGAGGTAGCGGTCTCGGCGCTCGCCACAACCTATGCCGTCGATGCCGAGGACGAGGACCTTGCGGCGGAAGGCGTGACCGACCGGATCGCGGAATTGTGGAGCCTGCCGACCGCGCTGGCGTTTCTGGCCTGGTTCGTCTTCGCACCGCAGTGCATTTCGACGATCGCGGTCGCGCGGCGCGAGACCAATGGCTGGAAGTGGCCCGCCTTCATGGTCGGCTACCTCTTCGCGCTGGCCTATGTCTTTGCCGGGCTGACGTTCTTGATCGCGACCGCGGCGGGGCTGTAGCGAACTGCGTCCGCTTCGGTGGAAACTCGCCCGCGGCCCTAGAAGCGACTCGCGCCCTCGGTTAGGCCCGGTGCCAACAGATTACGAAGGGACGATTCGATGGCCGGTAGCCTCAACAAAGTCATGCTGATCGGGAACCTGGGTGCCGACCCGGAAATCCGCAGCTTCCAGAACGGCGGCAAGGTGGCCAATCTTCGCCTTGCCACTTCCGAAACCTGGAAGGACCGCAACACCGGCGAACGCCAGGAGCGGACCGAATGGCATACGGTGGCGATCTTCTCCGAAGGTCTCGTCGGCGTGGTCGAACGCTTCCTGCGCAAGGGCAGCAAGGTCTACATCGAAGGCCAGTTGCAGACCCGCAAATGGCAGGACCAGTCGGGCAACGACCGCTATTCGACCGAAGTCGTCATCCGCGGCATGAACGGCACGCTGACCATGCTCGACGGCGCGCAAGGCGGCGGCGGTGGCGGCGGCCAGCGCGGCGGCGGCTATGGCGGTGGGGGCGGCGGCTCCTACGGCGGCGGTTCGTCGGGCTCTGGCAACGACGGCGGCTGGAACCAGGGCGGCGGATCGTCGGGCGGTAGCTCGGGCGGTTCGGGCGGCGGTTCGAACTACGACGATCTCGACGACGACATTCCGTTCTGATCGGTCAAAGCTGCTTGACGAGGTAGTCGGCATTGGCCGGGCACAGTGCCGCAAACTCCCGCGCGGATGCGACCGATGGAGGCGCGTCCGCGCGGTCGCAATCACGATAGCCCAGTTTCCTGAAGAAATCGGCGGCGGTCGTGGTCAGCAAATGCAGCCGCTCGGCGCCTTGGCGACGTGCTTCTCTTTCCAACAGCGCGACCGCCTCGCGGCCCGTACCCCGACCGCGCGTCGCATCGCGAATTACCACCGAGCGCAGGATGCGGTCCGGGCCATCACCCTCGAGACCGCCGAAACCCACATTTTGGCCAGCACGATGGAACGCGAAAAACTGCCGCCCCTCGTCGCCGATATCTTCGACCGGCAACCCCTCGGCCGCTAGCGCCCGAAACAGCTCGTCGTTCGAATCAACCGACCCGATCGACAACCGGCTCATTTCTCGCCCGTTTTGAGCTTGGCCAGCGCTTCCGCCAAAGGCCCGCTCGGGGCCTGCTCCTCGTCGCTCGTAATCCCGGACTTCCTGCGTGCATCCTCGGCGCCCGGACCTTCGCGGTAGGGGTCTATGGCGAGCGCGAGCGTTTGCGCGATTGCCTCGCCAAGATCGAAGGCGTCGCCCTCGTACTCGATCTCGTCCAGGTCCTCGCTGTCGAGTTCGATCTCCTCGTCGGGCGCGTAGTCGGACACCGAGCCCGCTGGCACGAAGCGCAGGCTGAGCGGTTCCTCGACCTCGTAGGTCAGTTCCTCATGCGTGATCGCGCAGGGTTGGACGAGAGTCGCGACGAGCGTGCCGTTTGCCAGCACAGTCTCGTCCTTGGTGGCAAAGTCCACGGTCGCCTCCAGCGCCGGGATACCGGTGATGCCGAAGCGTTCTGCCAGTGCGGCACGCTCGGCCTCGTCGGCCGCGATCGCCACGGGCTCGGCCGGAAGTGCGCGTGGCTTGACCAGCCGGCTCAGCTCCGGCGCGCTCATTCCGCGAACTCGCCCTGGCGCAACTGGTCCACACTGGTGCGTTCCAGCCGGCCATGGAGCGCTGCCATCCGCTGGACCAACGCCTCCGCGGCGTCGGGCTGCGCCATGGTCACGTTCCGGCGTACCGCCTCGACCAGTACCTTGGGATCGCTGCGCAGCCCTTCGCGATAGGCACCGATGCGGCCGTTCATGCTCTCCATCAGCGTGTTGATCTTCTTGCCTACGGTAGGATCGCCGATACCCGCCTCGCGCATCTGGCCTTCCATGTCCTCGACGAAGAGTTCGGTCAGCCGCGCGGTGCTGGCTTCCATCCCGCCTTCGTCTTCGAGCCGCAGCATGACTAGCGTCAGTACCAGCGTGATCATGTCGTACCGTCCCTCGACGCTGTCGGCGACGCCGCACATGCGATACCAGTCGGGGTCGCGGGCCTCGGCGACGGTACGATGCCATAGTGCGCGCCATTCTTCGCGCGGGTCGGGTTGGGTGCCAAAGAGGCGGGACAGGAAGGACACGAAACTACTCCGTTCAGCGGCAATTCAAACCGCGATCCCCAAGCGCTCCCCATTGCCGAGTTGCAAGGGCCGACGCTTTCGGATTAAGGCGTTGCCCAAGCATATAGGCAGGCAGCCGCCCGCGGCCAAGCACCTGCCCACAGACGGAGATTTGCTGTTCCCATGAACAGGTCGAAAATTCTGGGTCTTGCCGCCATCGGCGCGGCGGCCATCGCCGTAAGCGGTTGCAGCTCGATCCGCGAGCCGCGCGGCTACATCGTCGATGCCACGCTGCTGCAGACGGTCCAGCCGGGTATCGACAACCAGCGCAGTGTCGAAGCAACGCTCGGTCGACCGACCTTCGAAAGCCAGTACGGCCAGTCGACCTGGTATTACGTTTCGAGCACGACCGGACGCCGGCCCTTCGTACGTCCCCGGATCCGCGAACATTCGGTGCTGGCAGTGAAGTTCGACCAGGCAGGCAATGTGGTGTCGGCGGAACAGACCGGCATCGACAAGGTGGTCTACCTCAGCCCCGATGGCGATGCGACGCCGACGCTGGGCCGCGAGCGGACCTTCCTCGAAGATCTGTTCGGCAATATCGGCGCGGTCGGTGCGCCGGGTGCCGCGGGGCCGGGACAGTAAGCGCCTGACTGCCACGGCTTGACCCCCGCCGCGCGCGCCCCATATCGCGCGGCATGAGTTCACAAGACGATCGCCACGGGCTGACCCAGTGGCACTCCACCACCATCATCGGCGTCAAGCGCGGCGATACCACTGTCATCGCGGGGGACGGGCAGGTCTCGATGGGCAACACGGTGATGAAGCCCAATGCCCGCAAGGTCCGTCGGATCGGTGACGGCGGCAAGGTCGTCGCCGGCTTCGCGGGCGCGACCGCCGATGCCTTCACGCTGTTCGAACGGCTGGAAAAGAAGCTCGAGCAGCACAACGGGCAATTGCTGCGCGCCGCGGTCGAACTGACCAAGGACTGGCGCATGGACAAATACCTGCGCAATCTCGAAGCCTTGATGATCGTCGCCGACAAGGAGAACCTGCTGGTCCTAACCGGCAATGGCGACGTGCTCGAGCCCGAAGGCGGCATCGCCGCGATCGGTTCGGGCGGCAATTACGCGCTGTCGGCCGCCAAGGCGCTGGTCGATTACGAGGACGATGCCGAAACTATCGCGCTCAAGGCCATGGCGGTCGCCGCCGATGTCTGCGTGTTCACCAACGGCAATGTGACCGTCGAAACCGTTTGAAGAGTTCCATGACAGAAGCACTCACACCCAAGGCGATCGTCGCCGCGCTCGACGAGCACATCATTGGCCAAAAGGATGCCAAGCGCGCGGTCGCGGTGGCGCTGCGCAACCGCTGGCGTCGGCAGCGGCTCGGCCCCGAGCTGCGCGACGAAGTTACGCCCAAGAACATCCTGATGATCGGCCCCACCGGCTGCGGCAAGACCGAGATCAGCCGCCGGCTGGCGAGGCTCGCCGAAGCCCCTTTCATCAAGATCGAGGCGACCAAGTTCACCGAAGTCGGCTACGTCGGCCGCGATGTCGACCAGATCGCGCGCGACCTTGCCGAAGAAGCCATCCGGCTTGAAAAGGAACGCCGCCGCGAGGCGGTGCGCGAGGCTGCCAGCAAGGCAGCGATGGACCGCCTGCTTACCGCGCTTGTCGGCGACAATGCCAGCGAGGCGACGCGCGAGGCGTTCCGCCAGCGCATCGTCGAGAACGCGATGAACGATACCGAGGTCGAGATCGAGGTGCGCGAGCAGCCGGGCCAGCAGATGGACATCCCCGGAATGCCCGGCGGTGTCGGGATGATCGACCTTTCCGACATGCTCGGCAAGGCGATGGGCAAGAGCCCGATGAAGCGCCGCAAGCTGAAGGTCCCCGATGCGTGGGATCGCCTGGTCGACGAGGAAGCCGAAAAGCGGATGGACCAGGACGACGTCAATCGCGTCGCGCTGGAAAATGCCGAGACCAACGGGATCGTCTTTCTCGACGAGATCGACAAGATCGCGGTGTCCGACGTCCGGGGCGGCAGCGTCAGCCGCGAGGGCGTGCAGCGCGACCTGCTGCCGCTGATCGAGGGCACCACCGTTGCCACCAAATACGGCCCCATGAAGACCGACCACGTGCTCTTCATTGCATCGGGAGCATTCCATGTCGCCAAGCCGTCCGACATGCTGCCCGAACTGCAGGGCCGCCTGCCGATCCGCGTCGAGCTGCGCGCGCTGACCGAGGAGGACTTCGTCCGTATCCTCAAGGAAACGCGTGCCAACCTCGTCGAGCAGTACAAAGCACTGATCGGCACCGAGGACGTCACGCTCGAGTTTACCGAGGACGCGATAACCGAGGTCGCCAAGCTGGCCGCACGGGTCAATGAAACGGTCGAGAACATCGGCGCCCGCCGCCTGCAGACAGTGATGGAGCGCCTGCTTGAGGACATCAGTTTCGAGGCGGAGGAACATACCGGCGAAACCGTCACCATCGATGCTGCCTACGTTCGCGAACGGCTCGAAACGCTCGCCGGCGACGCCGATCTCAGCAAGTATATCCTGTAATGGGCGGGCCGGTGCGCGATGGTCGGGCGATGATCGCCGCCATGGCGCCCCGGCTCGATACGCAACGCTGGCGCTTCGTCCTTGTCGCCCCGGAGATCGCCCCGCAGCTGCTCGGCGCGGCCATCGGGACTTTTCGCGAGGACGAGGGCGTGACCGCGATCGTCCCTGCCGCCCTGGCGGATGACTTGGAGATCGCGGGCCCGGATTTCGCGCGCATCACGCTGATGGTGCACTCCGACCTCGAGGGCGTGGGGCTGACAGCCGCCGTGGCAGGCGCGCTCGCCGAGGTGGGGATCGCCTGCAACATGGTCGCGGCCTACCATCACGATCATGCCTTCGTGCCTTCCGCCGACGCCGACACGGCGCTCGATGTCCTGCGCAAACTGGCGGCGATGTCAGGGTAGGGGGGGGGCCGGGGCGGCCTGGACCTCCAAGAGCAGTCATATCAACCGTCGTCTAACGACCCGATTGCGGACAGGGAGTATTGCGCGTACCAACGCTGCAAGAGCGTAATTTTTTAAGGAAAAAGAGGGGGGTAAGCCGATGAGGCTAATACGCGCAATGGCCGCTGTTTGTGGGCTCTTGATGCTCCCTAACGCTGCTAATGCCCAATCGGACGAATGGTTCGTGGGCTCTCATCCTGACTACCACGCTGCAATGGTGAGGGATGTCGATGGATTCTTTGTCGCAGTTTATGTTGCGAAAGAGCCTTCAATCTATGCCTCGCCTTTGCTCATGGAAACGTTGGCACCAACTTGTGGCGCGGAGCGGCCGATCGAAATGCATAGCACTCAAGCGATCATGGCATTTGGTCCAACTGCCGAGGAGCGACTGGCAGAGGTGCGGACCGCTGTTGAGGATTTCTTCAACCGAAGCGTCAGGTCATGCCCGATTGCGGATGATTTCGAGGCTCGGTTCTTTTATCGGTTCGACGACGCGTATTTAGCAACAGATGCATTGCTCATTGAGGCGGAGATTTTTCCGCTTGAGGATGGCGACGAATAGCGGACAACTAGTGTCCGCTTCCCCACAAGCGCGGAGCGTCAGCTCAAGGATGCGGCCCCAGGGCGGCCTCGACCTCCAAGAGCAGTCATATCAACCGTCGACTAACGACCCGATTGCGGAAAGAATGGGCGGCGTGAGTCTAGTTCGCTATTGGCAATAGTTAATGACCGCTTGTCAAAACTTACCACTAAGCGCCTTAGGGGCCGCGTTTCTTTCTGCAGCGCTTTTTCTGACCGGATGCGCCTCGAAACAATCGGATATTTCCGGCGTGGACACGAGCGCAAACCATCTCGGATGTGGCGTATCGCCCAACAAATGGACACAGGTTTCAGAGCCATCATACCATGGGGAACTGCTGGGATTGCACAGACCTGAAGGTGGCGAACCGGTCAGGGAGTGGTTCCCGGCGAGAGATGAGCTTCGTACGGTTTGGTTCGCGTCTCGAGACGCAGATCAAGTAATGCTTTGCCAGTTCAATCCGAGAAAGAGTTGCTTTCAAAGAGGAACTCTTCGGCACGTCACTTTTGAGAAGTCCGGGCATGGTTGGGAAGTCGGGCCGGTGGCCTTACATGTGATTTGCTCTGACTAGACCGGAGTTCAAACACCAACATGACATTGTGCCAGGATTAGATCGGCAGCGAGCGATCAGATAGCGGACATCAGCCATTGAGCAGGTTGGAGATGGGTTTCGATGTCTGCGCTAGAGCCAGGTGCTGAACTGCTGCACAAAATCCTTGTAGCCGTGGTCCGCATAACGAGAGGATACGCTTAAGAGATGGCCTCGAGTGCTTTCTGAATCCTTCGCTTCTAGGTCGGGGTCAATTTTCCCTGTTGTTCCGACCGCGGCAAACTCGGCTACCAACTCTTCGGATGGAAACACCAGAAGGCCTATTTGGCTCTTGGTCGACCAGAGCAATTTGTCCTCATGGTCAAAGCTCTCAAACCGAAAATCTAGACGTTCAAACAATCGCCCACTGTGGATGGATATTCCGGACCAAGGCGGCATCCCCAAGTCGGATGCGATAGACGAGATCTCAAAAAGGACCTTGCCGAAGAAGAAGCGCTTCTCGATCCTATTCGGATGATCCAAACAGCCGAACTCGACCAGCTTTCGTCTCACCAAATCAGGTTCAATCATCGCCTTTTCTCTTGCGGGATAATGCTAGTTCTATTTTTCTCTCAATAGCTTGCGAAATCGCATTGTCCATTACCCCATGGAAGGCAAAGATGGCGGTCATCTTTGCCCGTCCGCTTGCCCATAAGCGCGGAGCGTCAGCTCAAGGGTGCGGGGCTAGTCCGCTTTCCACACCCGTCTTGTCGGTCAGCGCGAACTTGTCGACCAGGTCGCTGCTCGCGCGGTTGAGGCCGACGACCTGTACGCTGCGACCGTTGCGGCGCATGCGCTCGACCACCTTGTCGAGCGCGCCCACCGCGCTGATGTCCCAGAAATGGGCCTTGGACACGTCGATGATGACATGGTCGGCGGGGTCGGGCTGCGTGCTCTCGGGGCCGAGCGCGGCTTCGAAGCGCTCGACACTGGCGTAGAAGATCTGCCCCTTGGCGCGGTAGGTGGCGGTCTCGCCCTCGCGCTCGCGCACGACTTCGAACATGGTCATGACCTTGTGCGTGAAGAACACGCCCGACAGGATCACGCCCGCGAGCACGCCCAGCGCGAGGTTGTGCGTCGCGACCACGACCACGACGGTCGTCAGCATGACCACGGAAGACTGCCACGG
>JBFOLW010000165.1:0-4705 GCA_040830305.1 Erythrobacter sp. | reverse complement strand
GGTCGAAGTCCTCCCCTTCCCGCCCATGACCATCATCCTCCTGGGCATCGGCCTGTGGATCATGATCGGGCTCAAGTTCTATCCGATCATCAAGCTGGGCAGTGCCTTCAAAGGCCTGTTCGCGGGGCGCAAGAGCCAGGGCGAAGGCGAGATTTCGCCTTTTGCGGCCCTGTCCACCGCGCTGTCGGGGCAGGTCGGTACGGGCAACCTTGCCGGTGTCGCGACCGCGATTGCGCTGGGCGGCCCGGGAGCGATCTTCTGGATGTGGATCACCGCGCTATTCGGCATGGCACTCGCCTTTGCCGAAGGCTCGCTCGCGATCCGCTACCGCGAACGCACCAGCGACGGCGTGCTGCGCGGCGGCCCGATGACCTACATCATGATGGGGCTAGGCAAGAAATGGACCTGGCTCGCGGTGGTATTCTGCCTCGGCACGCTGTTCTCCGCGCTCGTGACAGGCAATTCGATCCAGGCCAATGCGGTGGCCGACGGCCTCAACGAGCTTTTCGGGATCGAGGAGTGGCTCGGCGGGCTGATTGTCGCCTTCCTGGTCTTCATCGTCATCATTGGCGGCATCAAGTCGATCGGTAACGTGGCCGAGAAGGTCGTGCCGTTCATGGCGGCCACTTACATCGTGATGGCAGTGCTCGCGCTGGCGCTGAACTTCGGCGATCTGGGCGAGACCTTCGGCCTGATCTTCCATGGTGCGTTCAATCCGCAGGCGGCCAGCGGCGGTTTCGTCGGCGCGGCGATCATCCTGGCGATCCGTGCCGGTGTCGCGCGCGGTCTGTTTTCCAACGAGGCGGGCCAAGGCTCGACCGCGATCGCGCATGCGGTGGCGCAGACCAACGATCCCGAGACGCAGGGCCGCATGGCCATGCTCGGCACATTTATCGACACGATCGTGATCTGCACCATGACCGCGCTGGTGATCCTGACCGTGCGCGGCGACTTCACCGCGGGCGGCGAGGCGGTCGCGCATGCTTGGCAATCCGACCGGGTCGGCTTCGAGATGACCAGCGGCGCCTTTGCCGCAGCCTTCCCCTTCGAGGTCGGCGCGGTTCCGATCGGCACGCTCGTGGCCTCGATCGCGCTGATCCTGTTCGTCTTCACAACGCTGCTGACGTGGAGCTATTACGGCGAGCGCGCGATCACCTTCATCTATGACCGGATGAAGGGATCGACCCGCGAGGGCGAGAAGAAGCTGCACATGGCATGGCGCGTATTGTGGTGCGTTGTCATCTTCATCGGCGCAGCGCAGCCGAGCGAGCTGGTCTGGCGCCTTGGCGATATCTCCAACGCCGCCATGGCGCTGCCCAACCTGCTCGCGCTGGCGCTGCTCAGCGGTGTCGTGTTCAAGCTGGCGCAGGGCCAGAAGGACGCCGGCCCCACACACACCGCCGAAACGACGGAAGAGCCCGAGGAGTACTGATCGCGCTCCCGCTCGACGCTGAGTCTCTACGAAGCGTCGAGCGGGACAGCCGAACGACATTGACTACATATGTAAACGCGCCATCATGGGCGCATGGCAATACTTCCTCGAATGCTCGCCGCGCCCCTTTTGGCGCTCTCGCTTCTGGCTCAGTCGGGCTGCTCGGGCTCGGTCGAACCTGCCGACCCGAACGCGAGGGCCTTCGAAATCCTGGACAGGCATGTCGCGGCGGTCGGCGGCGAAGTCGCCTTTGCCAATCGCGAGAACATGCGAACGCTCGTCGAGATTACCGAGCAGGGTGCCCTGATGCGCGGGGACTATCGGGCAGCGCGCGACGGTCGCATGAGGATAGACGTATATTACGACGGCAAGCGCTTCTTCAGCGAGGGCATCGACGCCCAGGGCGCGTGGCAGCAGGCCGGCGAAGGCGCACCCGTCGAGAAGGTGACCGGTGAACCCGCCGCGCGACTGAGGCGCGGGATCGACGCTCGGTTCGAAACGCTGGCTGACAGCGCGAGGAAAGGACAGTCGGTTCGCTACGTCGGGCCGCGCGACCGCGAGAGCGAAACCATGGATGCGGTCGAAATCGTCGGGATAGACGGCCACCGCAGGACCTATTTCTTCGAACGCGACACCGGGCTGGCAACGCGCATGCAGGAACGCGAAGCGCTCCACCCCGACGCGGATCCCACGGAAACCGACGAAGAAGAGATCAGGACGAACTTCCGGAGCGATTGCGGCATCCTGCAGCCCGGGGAGACGCGTGTGTTCGACATGCAGACCGGTGAAGAACTTCAATCGACGCGGCTGGTCTCGACCCGCTGCAATCTGCCCGAGTACGACCTCGATCTTGGCCGCCCCGCCGCGTAGCCATGAAAAAGGGCCGGCGGTCTATACGACCCCCGACCCTTTCGCTTGGTACGACTGAATCCTCAGCGCAACCCGAACAATCGGGCCAGGAAACCCGGCTGCTCCATCGGCTGGATCTTACCGTGCATCTGATAGCGGAGCGAACTGTCGCTATAGGGCTTCGGCTGTACCCAGCGGTCGGGGCGGCTGCTGTGGAAGGACAAGCTGGACATGGTCTACCTCCATGAAACTTCTTCCCTCCGTCCTGGTCAGTAAAAACACTAGGTCGGTCACAAGGTTCCCGCTTTCGGCGGGCTTCCACGGCTCCAGACAAGCGCAAGTATGGCCAGCGCGGCGAGCGGCATGAGGTTGATCCCGATGGGAAAAGCAAGCGCGCGGGTTGCGTAGGGCGCAAGATACAGCAGCGCGAGGCCGACCTTTTCATAGGGCCTGAAGCCGCGCGGCAGCCCCTGCTCGACCAGCCATAGCGTCGGAAAGAGCAGGAACGGCAGATCGTAGTTGAACAGGTAAGGCGACGCCAGCGCAGTGGCGGCCAGCACCGCAGCCCCTGTCGCCCGTGCATCGCCATCGAAGCGTCGCCATGCCAGCAGTGCGACGGCCACCGCCGCGAGAGCGGATGTCGCTCCCAGCGCGAGAGCTGCGCCATCTCCGAAGGCTAGCCGCGCCTGCGAGTAGACAGTGGTCATTCGCAGCAGGAAATCGGGGTTGATGCCTTCCATCAGCGCCCCGCTCGCGCGCCAGCTGGTCGTGTAGGCGGCCATCGTGTTGGTCCCGAAGAGCAGCCAGGACGCCGCGACAAGCCCCGTGGCCACGGCAAGGGCGGCGACGAAGGCCCGCCATTTGCCACCCCCCGCGAACCAGAAAGGCGCAAGTACGGCAAGGTGCGGCTTGATGATCAGGGCGCCGATCGCGGCACCCGATAGCGCCTGGCGCCTACCCAATTCATGCGCCGCCAGGACCAGCAGCGCGCCGGTCAACAAGCCGGTTTGCGCATGGCCCGCTGCAATCAACGCGCCGGGATAGGCGATGACGAGCGGCCAGAGCGTGGGAAAGGCGCGGATGCCCGCCCAGGCCCAGAGCCCCCAGGTGACGCCTACCCATGCGATCCACGCAGCCGGAAAAGGCAAGGCACCGAAGGGTGCGGCAGCGAAGAGAAACGGGGGCGGGTTGACGAAGGCGAACCATCCTTCGCTTCCCGTGCCGGTCTGGACCCGGTGCTGCACAGCGAGGTCGTAGGCCGCGCCCGGATCACCTGCAGCCGTCACATGGCCCGCGCCCCAGAAGGCGAGGAAATCGGTGCCATCCGGCCCCATCGCCTTGAGGTAGGAATTGACCAGCAGCGCAAGGCTGGCAAGCGCCAAAAGCAGCGCATAGCCGCGCACCCGCTCGCGGGTCAGCCAGTCGGCATTGCGCAGCCAGTCCATCGGCGCTCCCCCTCAGCTTCGCGCATGTCTCGCCAAGGGGGTTAGCGTGCCGACGGTCGGCTCGCCAGTTCGGCGCGGGCGGCAATCCCCGCCCGCGCGCAACCGGTCAGCTCGCCTTCGAAGCGATCCAGCGATCGATCTTGGCCTCGAGCACCGGCATCGGCAGCGAACCGGTATCGAGGACCTGCGCATGGAATTCGCGAATGTCGAAATCCTCGCCCAGCTGGTCTTCCGCCTTCTGGCGCAGTTCCTGGATCTTCAGCGCGCCGACCTTGTAGGCAAGCGCCTGGCTGGGAATGGCGATGTAGCGTTCGACCTCGGCGACCACTTCGGTTTCGGTCATGCCCGAATTCGCCAGCATGAAATCGATTGCCTGCTGGCGGGTCCATCCCTTCGCATGGAGTCCGGTATCGACGACGAGACGCATGGCGCGCAGCTGTTCGTCCTGCAGCGTGCCGTAACGGTTCCACGGATCGTCGAAGAAGCCCATCTCGTAGCCGAGCGTTTCCGAATAGAGCGCCCAGCCCTCGACATAGGCGGTATTGCCGCCGAAGCGCATGAAGGCCGGCAGCTTGTCGTTCTCGCGGGCGAGGCTGATCTGGAAGTGATGGCCCGGCGCACCTTCGTGCAAGTACAGCGTGACGTTGCCGGTCGTCAGCCGGCTCGGCAGGTCGTAGGCATTGAAATAGAAGGTGCCGGGACGCGAGCCGTCAGGCGCCCCCGACTGGTAGGACCCGCCAGCCTGGAATTGCTCGATCGAGGGATCGTAGGGCTTGATCTCGAGCGGGGTCTTGGGAACTAGCGAGAAATAGTCGCCGATCTTCTCGTCGACTTCCTTGCCGATATCGTAATAGCTCTGCGTCAGCGCCTCGCGGCTCTCGGGCTTGAACTGCTCGTCGGTGCGGACGTAGTCGAAGAACTCGTTCAGCGTGCCGGTGAAGCCAACCTCGGCCTTGATCTCCTCCAGCCCGTTCTTGAT
>JBFOLW010000164.1:0-16300 GCA_040830305.1 Erythrobacter sp. | reverse complement strand
CTGGAACCCTTCCGCGCCCTCGGTCTCGAGCAACATCAGCGAGATGCCCTTGGCGCGCTCATTCGGGTCGGTCTTGGCAACGACGACGATGAAATCGGCGGTCTGGCCGTTGGAGATGTAGGTCTTGGCCCCGTTGATGCGATAGCCGTTGCCGTCCTTGAGCGCGGTGGTCGTGATCGACTGGAGGTCGGACCCCACGCCCGGCTCGGTCATCGCGATGGCGCTGACCAACTCGCCAGTGACAAGCTTGGGGAGGTACTTCTTCTTCTGCTCTTCGGTACCGTGGCGCACGAGGTAGGGGAGGATGATCGTGTTGTGCAGGCTGGCGGCGAACCCATCGACACCGTGCTTGGCCTGCTGGTCGATGACCACCATGTCGTGGCGGAAATCGCCGCCATGGCCGCCATATTCCTCGGGCACAGATACGCCGAGCAGCCCGGCCGCCCCCGCCTCGTTCCAGAATTCGCGTTCGACCTGGCCGTCTTCGCGCCATTTCGCGACCCGCTTTTCCGGCGCGTGTTGCTGGTAGAACTTGCCCACGGCGTCGGCGAAGATGGCGATCTCCTCGTCCTCCATGAACTCGGGCTGGGGTACGTCGATTACGGGCATCTCTCAGGTCCTCTCGATATTCTTTCTCGCGTAGAAGGGTCTTACTTGCCCTTCCAGTTGGGCTTGCGCTTCTCGGCGAAGGCGGCAGCGCCTTCGCGGGCGTCTTCGGATACGAAAACCGGCGCGATCAGCTGGGTCTGGCGGGAATAGCGCTCGTCCATCGGCCAGCCGCGCGATTGCTTGATGACCTGCTTGGACACGCGCACCGCCAGCGGACCATTGGCGACGATACTCGCCGCCAGTTCCTTAGCGCCCGCCAGCGCATCGCCATCGGTGACGCGGTTGATCAGGCCGAGTTCGTAAGCCCGCGGTGCGTCGATGAAATCGCCGGTCAGCGCCAGTTCCATCGCGACCCGTTCGGGGATCTGGTCGGGCAGCATCATAACCCCGCCCGCCGCCGCCACGAGGCCGCGCTTCACTTCGGGAATGCCGAATTTCGCGCCCGCATTGGCAACCACGAGATCGCAGGCGATCATCAGTTCGAGGCCTCCCGCCAGCGCGTAACCTTCGACCGCGGCAATCAGCGGCTTTTCGGGTGGCTTCTGCACCACGCCGCCGAAGCCGCGACCTTCGACGCTGGGCGATTCGCCGCGCAGGAAGCCCTTGAGGTCCATGCCCGAGCAGAAGGTGCCGCCAGCACCGGTCAGGATGCCGACGCGCAGGCTGTCGTCGCTGTCGAGCCGGTCCATTGCCGCCGCAATCGCCTCGGCGGCGGCCTTGGTCATCGCGTTCTTGGCTTCGGGCCGGTTGATCGTGACGACGAGAATGCCGTCCTCTTCGCTGGTGAGGACTTCCTCGGACATAGCTGCTCTCTCCCATTTCAATTCGAAACTTGTCTTGCGCCCTTGCTGCGCGACGTTTACGCAAACGTCAACCGGCATCTGCCGCACAAAATGACAAGTCGAGAGGAGTTCACGCCATGGCCGAAGCCTATATCATCGATGCCGTCCGCACCCCGCGCGGGATCGGAAAGCAGGGCAAGGGCGCGCTTGCGCACATGCACCCGCAGCACCTCGCGGCGACCTGCCTCAAGGCGATCAAGGACCGCAACGACCTCGACACCGCGACAGTCGACGACGTGATCTGGTCGGTGAGCACGCAGGACGGCATGCAGGCAGGCGATCTCGGCCGGATGGCTGCGCTCGACGCGGGCTACGACATCACCTCCTCGGGCACCACGCTCGACCGTTTCTGCGGCGGCGGCATCACCAGCGTTGCGCTGGCCGCCGCGCAGGTGATGAGCGGGATGGAAGACTGCGTCGTCGCGGGAGGCACCGAGATGATGAGCCTCACTGCGCAGATGTCGAAAGACAAGATGGCCGCCGGCCTCAAGCCGCCGATGATGGGCAGCTACAACGGGCGCCTCATGCGCAGCCATCCGCAGAGCCACCAGGGCGTTTGCGGCGATGCCATCGCCACGATCGAGGGCTTCACCCGGGAGGAACTGGACGAAGTCGGCTTCCGCAGCCAGCAGCGCGCCGCCACGGCGATCGAGGAAGGTCGCTTCGACAAGTCGGTCGTCCCGGTCACGGACGACGAGGGCACTGTCGTGCTCGACAAGGAAGAGTACCCGCGGCCCGGCACCACGATGGAAACGCTGGGCCAGCTCGAACCGGCCTTCGCCAAGATCGCCAATGTGCCGCTCGACAAGAACGGCACCACCTTTGCAGGGCTCGTCAACGCCAAGTATCCGGATGTCGAGATCAAGCACTTCCACCATGCAGGGAACAGCTCGGGCGTGGTCGATGGCGCGGCAGCCGTGCTCGTCGCCAGCAAGGAATACGCGCAGAAACATGGCCTCAAGCCGCGCGCGCGGATCGTGGCGACCGCCAACATGGGCGATGACCCCACGCTGATGCTCAACGCGCCCGTCCCGGCAGCCAAGAAGGTTCTCGAGAAGGCGGGGCTGACCAAGGACGACATCGATCTCTACGAGATCAACGAGGCCTTTGCCGTCGTCGCGGCCAAGTTCGTGCGTGACCTCGACCTCGACTGGGACAAGGTCAATGTGAATGGCGGCTCGATCGCGCTGGGCCACCCGATCGGTGCCACGGGCTCAATCCTGATCGGCACGATGGTCGACGAACTCGAACGGCAGGACAAGCGCTATGGCCTCGTCACCATGTGCGCCGCAGGCGGAATGGCCCCGGCAATCATCGTCGAGCGGGTAACCGATTTCGTCGATTGACGCCGCCTGAGCATGCGCGCCCTCGCCTAGCCGCGCGAAAGCGGCTAGAGGGCGCGCCATGCATTTCCTCGACCAAGCCAAGATCTACCTGAAGTCCGGCGCGGGTGGCCCCGGTGCCGTCAGTTTCCGGCGCGAAAAATACATCGAATACGGTGGCCCCGACGGCGGCAATGGCGGCAAGGGCGGCGATATCGTGTTCGAAGCCGTGCAGGGCCTCAACACGCTGATCGACTTCCGTTACGCGCAGCATTTCAAGGCCAAGCGCGGCAATCACGGCCAGGGCAAGGACCAGACCGGTGCGGGTGCGCCCGATCTCGTGATCGAAGTGCCGGTGGGCACGCAGGTGCTGTCCGAAGACAAGGAAGAGGTGCTCGCCGACTTCACCGAGGTCGGCCAGCGCATCGTCTTTCTCGAAGGCGGCATGGGTGGCCGCGGCAATGCCAGCTACAAGACCAGCACCAACCGCGCCCCGCGCCAGCACCAGCCGGGCGAGCCGGGTGAGGAAATGTGGGTCTGGCTGCGGCTCAAACTGCTCGCCGACGTCGGCCTGCTGGGCCTGCCCAATGCGGGCAAGTCGACCTTCATCAACCAGGTCTCGAACGCCAAGGCCAAGGTCGGCCATTACGCCTTCACCACGCTGATCCCCAAGCTGGGCGTGGTGACGCACAAGGGGCGCGAATTCGTGATCGCCGATATTCCGGGCCTGATCGAAGGCGCTGCGGAGGGAGCCGGTATCGGCGACCGGTTCCTCGGCCATATCGAGCGGTGTCGGGTGCTGGTCCACCTGATCGACATTTCGGGTGACGATCCGGCAGAAGCCTACAAGACCGTCAACGCAGAGCTGGAAGCCTATGGCGGCGGCCTCGCCGAAAAGCCGCAGGTGGTGGCGCTCAACAAGCTCGACCTCGCCGATGAGGAACTGGGAGAGGCCTTTGCGGAGGAGTTGCTCGCCGCGGGCGCGGACAAGGTCTTTGCCATCTCGGGCGCGACTGGCGCGGGGATCGGGGACATGCTCGACGCCGTGCTCGGTTACCTCCCCGATCGCACCTCGACCGAAACCAATGCGGCCGAGATCGAGGATGCTCCCGAGGGCGATGAAGGCGATTGGTCGCCGATCTAATCTTCCCGGCAGGCAACAATTCGTCAGCCCCAAAAAGGCTACAGGACCGCTAATCCTTCCCGGCAAGGCTTGAAGAAGGGCGGGATTCGCGCTTTCGCGGGGATGACGATGAAGCACGTGAACTCTCTCTCCGACCTGCGCACCGCGCGCCGCCTTGTCATCAAGGTCGGATCGGCGCTGCTGGTGGAGGACGGTGCCGCGCGCAGCGCATGGCTTGCCACGCTGGCCGCCGAAATCGCCGAGCTGCGCAAGGCCACCGAGATCATTGTCGTCTCCTCCGGCGCGATCGCGCTTGGTGCGGCCAGGCTGGGCCTGCCCAAGGGCGGGCGCGGCAGCCTGGCCGATGCACAGGCCGCTGCCTCGGTCGGACAGGTGGCGCTTGCCCGGCTGTGGTCCGAAGTGCTCGACATCCACGGCCTGACCGCCGCCCAGATGCTGGTCACGCTGGGCGACCTCGAGGACCGCCGCCGCTATCTCAACGCCTCGGCCACGCTCGGCCGACTGCTCGAAGCGGACGCGGTGCCGGTGGTGAACGAGAATGACAGCGTCGCGACCGAAGAGATCCGTTTCGGCGACAACGACCGACTGGCCGCCCGTGTCGCGCAGGCCGCAGGCGCTGATGGCGTGCTGCTCCTGTCCGATGTGGATGGCCTCTACGACCGCGACCCGCGCGAGGATGGCGCGACGCTGGTCGAACGCATTGAAGGTGTCACGCCCGAAATCATGGCCATGGCAAGCGGCTCTTCCTCTTCCGGCCTCGGTTCGGGCGGAATGGCCGCCAAGCTGCAGGCCGCGCGCATTGCAGAGCGGGCTGGCATCGCGCTCGCGATCGTCAACGGCACCCATCCCTCGCCCCTATCCCGCGCGCTCGATAGTGGCACTGGCACACTGTTCGTCCCTCAGGCCGACGCAAGTGCGCGAAAGGCCTGGCTTGGCGGAAGGCTGGCCCCTTCGGGCGTGGTCACTGTCGATGAGGGATGCATGGCCGCGCTCGAGAACGGCGCGAGCGTGCTTGCAGCCGGCGTTACCGGCGTCGAGGGTGCCTTCTCGCGTGGAGATCTCGTCGCCATTCACGGGCCGAGGGGCGAGCGCCTCGGGCAAGGGCTGGTCGAGTACACCTCGGCCGAGTGCAGCGCGATCCTAGGGCTGCGCGAAGACCAACAATCCGCACAGCTCGGCTATGCACCGCGCGCCGCCGTGATACACCGCGACCATATGGTGCATGCATGACCATCGCATTGACCGGCGCGACAGGCTTCGTCGGCAAGGCCGTGCTGGACGAAGCGGTCCGGCGCGAGGACATCGTGCGCGCGCTCACCCGCCGCACGCAAGCCGCTCGCCAACATGTAGAGTGGATCGAGGGTGACCTTTCGGATCAGGCTGCGCTGGCGACGCTATGCCACGATGCCGACGCCGTGATCCACGTGGCCGGCCTGACCAATACTCCCGACCCGGCAGAGTTCGAGGATGCCAATGTCGGCGGGACCGAGCGCCTGATCGCGGCGGCCAAGGAGAACAAGGTCAAGCGCTTCATATTCGTCTCCTCGCTTTCGGCGCGCGAGCCCCACCTGTCGGCCTACGGTGCCTCCAAAGCCAAGGCCGAAAAGCTGGTAGAAGCCAGCGGACTCGACTGGACCATCGTCCGCCCGCCGGGCGTCTACGGCCCCCATGACGTCGACTATTTCGAGATGTTTCGCAGCGCGAAATTCGGTTTCGTCCCCCTCCCCCCCGGAGGAGCGAGCTCGATCATCCATGTCGAGGACCTCGCCCGCCTGCTACTCGCCCTCGTCGACGCCTCACCCGCCCTCGTTCGCCGCCGCATGTTCGAGCCCGACGACGGGCGCGAAGGCGGCTGGTCGCACAAGGAAATGGCCAAGGCGATCGGCAAGGCTGTAGGGCGGCCGATCTTTGCCCCCCACCTCCCCAGATCGGTCCTGGAGAGCGCGGCGAAGCTCGACCGGATGTTGCGCGGTGACAAGGCTCGCCTGACCGCCGACCGGGTGGGATACATGACCCATCCGAACTGGGTGGCCCGCTCTTCCCGGAAAGTGCCCGAGGCGGTCTGGTCGCCGCGGATTGCGGGCGAGGAAGGCCTTCGCTCGACCGCCAAGTGGTATCGCGAAAAAGGATGGCTCTGAAGGGCTGGACAATCGCGGCGGATTGCTCGAAAGGCGCTGCTTCCCGGTCGCCGGCTTAGCTCAGTTGGTAGAGCAGTTGATTTGTAATCATCAGGTCAGGGGTTCGACTCCTCTAGCCGGCACCACCATCCCACCCAGCGCTCAGAGGAACGGTTCCTCGCCAGGCTTGTGGATCCCGCATTCGACCTTGTCCCAGCCGGACCAGCGGCCGGCACGGGGATCCTCGCCTTCGGAAACCTGACGCGTGCAGGGTGAACAGCCGATGCTGGGGAAGCCGCGCTCGACGAGCGGGTGACGCGGCAAGTCGTGCCTGTCGAAATAAGCAGCGATATCCTCCGCCGACCAGTCGATCAGCGGGTTGATCTTGAGCCGCCCTTGGGCATCGGACGTATCGACTTCGAAGCGCGGCAGATTGGCGCGCGTGCTCGACTGGAACGCCTTGCGCCCGGTGAAGCTTGCATCGAACCCCGACAGCGCCTTTGCCAGCGGCTTGACCTTGCGCAATTCGCAGCAGCCATCGGGATCGTAGGACCAGCGCAGCCCGCTCTCGTCGCGCGCTTCGAGATCTGCGATCTCGGGATAGAGATCGACCCGGTTGAGACCGAGACGGTCGGTCAATTCGTCCCGATAGGCGAGCGTTTCGGGGAAATGCTTGCCCGTTTCAAGGAAGAGCACCGGCACGGTCGGATCGACCTGCGCGATCAGATGCAGCAGCACCGCGCTTTCCGCGCCGAAGCTCGACACCACCGCCGTATCGCCCGCAAGGCTGCCCTCGATGACCGCGCGCAGCCATTCTTCCGTACTGGTGCCGCGAAACATGCGGTTGAGGCGGATGGCGTCCTGGCCGGTAAAGCGAGGCCCCGTGTCGATTCGGTCGATGGCGCGCAATTCGTTCACGCGTGCCTCTTGGCCCAGATCGGCGTGCGGCTGTCGGCCGCGCTCTGGTATACCTCGGGCCAGCGCTCGAACGCGGCCTCGACGTCATCGAGATCGATTTGCTGGTCGGGTTCGAACGCGTCGAAACCGCAGCGGCGCATATAGGCGAGCTGGTCGACCAGAACATCGCCCACCGCGCGCAACTCACCTTCGTATCCCGCCTCGCGCAAGATCCGCGCGGAGGAATAGCCGCGCCCGTCACCGAAGGCCGGGAAATTCACCTCGACCAAGGCAAGGCGATCGAGGTGGGGAAGAAGCTCGCGCGCGTCATCTCCCGGCTCGATGCGCACGGCGGCCGCATTGGACTGGTCGAGGAAGGAATCGACCGTAACGGCGGGATGATCGACGGGTTCGTCGTCGCGATAGCGCAGCGTCTCAGCCATAGAGCGCCTCCTTGAAGGGGTTCATGCCGATCCGGCGATAGGTATCCACGAAGCGCTCGCCGTCCTGGCGTTCGCGTTCGTAAACGGTGGTGACGGTCTCGACCGCATCGACGATGCCGTTCTCGTCGAAGCCTGGGCCAGTAATCTTGGCGAGGCTGACGTCCTCGGCCTCGCTGCCGCCGAGCAGAAGCTGGTAGTTCTCGACGCCCTTCCGGTCGACACCGAGGATCCCGATGTGGCCCGCGTGGTGGTGGCCACAGGCATTGATGCAGCCGGAAATCTTGAGCTTTAATTCACCCAGCGTGCCGGTCTTGCCGGACGCAGCGAACCGTTCCGAAATCCTCTGCGCAATCGGGATCGACCGGGCATTGGCGAGGCTGCAATAATCGAGCCCCGGGCAGGCGATGATGTCTTCGACTGTATCGAGGTTCGGACTGCCCAGCCCCGCCTCGTCGAGCGCGGTCCAGAGCGCGTGCAGGTCGGCCTTGCGGACATGCGGGAGGACGATGTTCTGCGTATGCATGACGCGGCATTCGTCGAAGCTGTAATCTTTCGCCAGATCGGCCATCAGCCGCATCTGTTCGGCGGTGGCATCGCCCGGAATTCCGCCGACCGGTTTCAGGCTGATGACCGCAGAGACATAGCCGCTTTCCTTGTGGGGGACGGTGTTGCGATCGACCCAGACAGCGAATTCGGGATCGCTGCGATCGAGCTCGGCATCGGCGGCGATATCGAAGGCCGGGTCGTCGAAATAGACCTTGATGCGCTCAAGCTCGGCCAGCGGCGGCTCGACACCCTGGTCGAGCAGGTGCGCGAATTCCTCTTCGACCTGGCGGGTGTATTCCTCCGCGCCGAGCTCGTGGACCAGGATCTTGATGCGTGCCTTGTATTTGTTGTCGCGGCGACCGTGCCGATTGTAGACCCTGAGGCAGGCTTCGGCATAGGTCACGAGCTGGTCGAGCGGGACGAAGGGGTTGATGCACGGCGCGATCATCGGCGTGCGGCCCATGCCCCCGCCGACGTAAAAGGCCGCGCCCAGCTCACCCGCGTCGTTCTTCACGATGTTGATGCCGATATCGTGCAACCGCATGGCTGCGCGATCCTTCTCGCTGGCGATGACGGCGATCTTGAACTTGCGCGGCAGGTAGCTGAATTCGGGATGGAAGCTCGACCACTGGCGCAGGATTTCCGCATAGGGTCGCGGATCGACTACCTCGTCGGCTGCGGCGCCGGCGAAATGGTCCGAGCTGATGTTGCGGATGCAATTGCCGCTGGTCTGGATCGCATGCATTTCGACCTTGGCGAGGTCGGCAAGGATATCGGCGGCATCCTCCAGCTTGATCCAGTTGTACTGGATGTTCTGGCGGGTCGTGAAGTGGCCGTAGCCGCGATCGTACTTGTCCGCGATATCGGCCAGCGCGGGCATCTGCCGGCTGTTTAGCGTGCCGTAGGGGATGGCCACGCGCAGCATATAGGCGTGGAGCTGCAAATAGAGCCCGTTCATCAGGCGCAGGGGCTTGAACTGGTCTTCGGTCAGCTTGCCTTCGAGGCGACGGCGCGCCTGGTCGCGGAATTCTTCAACGCGAGCATCGACCATCGCCTGGTCGTATTGGTCGTAAGCGTACATGTCAGATCACCCAGTTGCCGATTTCGGGATCGGCCGGCTTGAGGGTCAGGTCGGGGCGAACGGTGGGGCCGAGCGCGCGCACGCGGTCCTTGATGTGCGACGGGCGCGGGCTGCCCTCGTGCAGTTCGGCGTCGATGGCGTAGGGCACGTTGACCCGGCGGGCGGCCTCCTCGCGCCGGGCAATTTCTTCCTCGCTGCCCGTGACATCGACGGCGTCCTCGATGTGGATCGACCAGTCGCTTCCGGTCCACCAGGTGACGGCACCCGTCTTGAGATCGTTTCCGGTCAACAGTCTCATTGCGCAGCCTCCCGCGCGGTCGTGGCAAGCGTGACATCGTCGCGCGCGGTAACTTCGCCGATCACGATCAGCGCAGGGCTGACGACCTTCTCGTTCTCGACGAGCTCGGGCAATCCGGCGAGCAGTCCGCGCAGGACGCGCATTTCGGGGCGGGTACCGTTCTCGATCACGGCCACCGGCATGTCGGGCGCGAGCCCGTCTTCCATGAGCTTCTCCGCGATCTGCGGCGCTGTCTTGACGCCCATGTAGATCACCAGCGTGCGGCCCTTGCCGGCGAGACCGGCCCAATCCTGGTCCTTCAGGCCCTTGCACTGGCCGGCGACGAAGCTGACGATGCTCGAAGCATCGCGGTGCGTGAGCGCAATCTGCGATGCCGCGGCCGCGCCATTTGCAGCGCTGATACCGGGAACGACCTCTACCGCGACGCCGGCGGCATGGGCGACTTCGGCCTCCTCGCCACCGCGCCCGAAAATGAAAGGGTCACCGCCCTTGAGGCGAACGACATCTTCACCCGAGCGCGCGATACGGACCAGCAGGTCGCTGATTTCTTCCTGCGGCAAGGTGTGATGCGAGCGGCGTTTCGCGACCGAGATCAGCTCGGCGTCCGCACGAGCGAGCGCCAGGATCGCGGGGTCGACGAGGCCATCGTGGACGATCACTCGCGCCCGTTCGATCAGCCGCGCAGCGCGGATCGTCAGAAGGTCGGGATCGCCCGGGCCCGCGCCGACGAGATGGATGGTTCCGGTATTTGCCATGATCGCAAGATGCGGGACATGGATGGCAATCGCCAATCAGAATGCGTGTCCGGCAAGGAAGGCGAGATTTTGAAACCGCCGCTGTGCGCGCGGCAACCTATTCTTTCGTAACCTTGGGCGCCACCCCGCCCTGGCTCATGATCTCGATAAGCCGGTCGAACTGGTCGCTCGAGCGAATGTGCAGATCGCGCTGCGGAAAGGGAATCTCGATGCCGTTCTCCTTGAACAGCCACCACAGCTTCTTCAGCACGGCGCTGCGCACATTGCCGACGCCGTCCTCGGGATCCTTGATCCAGCAGTGGATCATGAAGTTGACCGAGTTGTCGCCATATTCGCTCATCCAGACGGTCGGCGGCGGCGCGCTCAGGACGCGCTCGCAACTGCGAGCGGCCTCTAGCATCAGTTCCTCGGCCAGGTTCATATCGGCCTCGTAGCTGACGCCGACCGGCACCTGCATGCGCACGTTCTTCGAGGAATAGGACCAGTTCTCGACCTGGTTGATCATCAGGTTTTCGTTGGGGATCAGATATTCGCGCTGATCGCGGGTGGTCACCGATACCGCGCGTATGCCGATCTTGCGGATCTGGCCGAAGCTCTCGTTGCCCACGGTATCGGCCACGGCGATCACGTCACCGGGCTTGATCGAGCGATCCATCAGCAGGATGATCCCCGCGATAAGGTTGCCGAAGGTCTTCTGCAGGCCAAAACCGATGGCGAGACCGAAGGCGCCGGAGAACACAGCCAGCGCGGTCAGGTCGATCCCCAGCATGTCGATGCCGATGAAGAACGCCGCCGCCCAGATGATGATCGTGACGATCTTCTCGACCAGCAATTGCTGGGCTTCGTCGAGCCGGTGCATCCGACGGACTACGCGCCGCCCCATCCTGCTGGCGAACCATGCAAAGGCAAGGACGCCGAAAATGACGACGCCGACAATCAGCACGTCGAACAGCGAGATCCGGAACTCGCCGAACGAAAGGGCGACCGCATCGAGCGTGTCGACAACCGAGCCAACCGTCTCGCTCTGCGAACTGAGCGCTTCCTTGGCGCCCTCGGCCGCCGCGACGGTGCTCTCTTCCTGCGCCGGCTCTGCCAGACTCCAAGCCTGTTCGACGGGTGCGCCGGTCGGGGTGCCGCCGTCGCTGGGGGGTGTGTCGCCCTGCACGTCTATCCTTCGCTCAGCGCCGCGAACCCGTTGGCGAGGTCGGCGATCAGATCGTCCTTGTCTTCGAGTCCGATGGATAGACGGACGGCATGGCGATCCTCAACCCCCCATCCTTGCTTGGGCCACGGCATCGTGCTGCGCACCGACTCGACATCGAAGGGCAGTGCGAGGCTTTCAAACCCGCCCCAGCTATAGCCGATCCCGAACAGTTCGAGCGCGTCGATGAAACGGCAGCGCGCGGCATCGTCTCCGCCTTTGAGGACAAAGCTGAACAGCCCGCAGCCGCCGGTGAAATCGCGCTGCCACAGGTCATGGTCGGCAGTACCCGGAAGCAGCGGCGAGAGGACATGCGCGACTTCGCTCCTGCCATCGAGCCATTCCGCAAGCGCCAGCGCAGTCGCGCTCTGCTTCTCCAGCCGAACACCCATTGTCCGCAAGCCGCGCAACACCAGTGCGGCGTCGTCGGGCGAGACCACATGGCCCAGTTGTTGTGCGCCCAGCCGCAGGCGGCGATAGTAACGCTCACCCGCGCTCGCCGCCCCCATCATCACATCCGAATGCCCGCCGACATGCTTGGTCAGCGCGGTGATCGCGATATCGCAGCCGCGCTGGAGCGCGGGGAAACCGAGCGCAGTCGCCCAAGTATTGTCTACGAGGCTCACCGCGCCCTTCTCGCGCGCGATCCCGGCAAGCGCGGGTATATCGCAGACTTCCATCGTCAGGCTGCCGGGCACTTCGAGCATGACCGCGCGCGTGCGCTCGCAGAAAGCCGCCTCGTATGCCTCGTGATCGAGCGGATCGAAGAAACGGTGCTCGACGCCGAATTTCTTGAGCAGCCCCATCGCCGAGTTTCGCGTGGGCTCGTAGGCATTGTCGGCAACCAGAAGGACGTCGCCGCTGCGCAGGACCGCAAGGAGCGCGCCGACAAGAGCCGCGAGACCGCTGGGATAGAGTACTGTACCCGCCGCGCCTGGTTCGAGCGCGGTCAGGGCCTCGCTCAGGGCCCACTGGGTCGGCGCGCCGCGGCGCCCGTAGAAGAAAGAACCGTCCTCGTTACGGGTCTTGCGCTCGTTCAAATCGGCGCAATTCTCGTACAGATGGGTGCTCGCGCGCCAAACGGGCGGGTTTACGACGTCACCGGCGAAATCGCCCGAACGCCCGCCGGTTACCACGCGCGTGGCGGGCCGAAGTTTGCTGTGGTCTCCCCCCGCCATGGTCAGCGCGTGCCCCCTCTTTCCTTGGGCGTATCCGGATCGCCGCCCCAGTCGAGCCAGCTGCCATCATAAACCGCCGCATCCCGCTTGCCAGCAAGGTGAAGCCCGAACGCCAGCACACAAGCGGTCATTCCGCTGTTGCAAGAGGCGACCACCGGCCTGTCGAGATCAATCCCGGAGTCCGCGAAAAGCGCGGCGATCTCTGCTGGAGAACGATAGGTGCCATCCGCGGCAAACAGGCGCGGGTAATGCACATTCGCAGAGCCGGGGATATGCCCTTCCGAATCGCTCCCCTCCTCGCCCGCAAACCGGGCGGCATCGCGCGCATCGACCACCTGCTCCGCAAGCGATCCGCAATTGGCCAGCATCTGTGCCCTGCTTCGCACCTCCCCGACGCGATGCGGAACCGGGAACTCGGTTGTCGTGCAGGAGGCGGGGCCCTCTTCGAGCGGCCTTCGTTCGGTCTTCCACTTGGATAGTCCGCCGTCGAGGATCGCCACCTCATCGAACCCGTAGAGACGGAAGATGAACCAGGCCCGCGCCGCGCTCCTGATCTGGCTGTCGTCGTAGAGAACTACGCGGCTGTCGGGCACAACTCCCAGTTGTCCCATGCGGGCGGCAAACTGCTCGGCAGTCGGCACGGCTTTGGGAACCGCCGAAGCGGCATCCACGAGACTGACCAGGTCGAGGAAACGGGCGCCGGGAATATGCGCTTCCGCGAACTCGACCGCACTCTTTCGCGGGCTGTCGGGCAGATGCATCGTCGCATCGAGCACCAGGAGGTCGTCGGCGCCAAGTTCATCGGCAAGCCACTGGGTCGAAACGAGACTCTCCATCTCCAACGGGGTAGCCGCCGGATCGGGCGAAGTCGAGCTATGCAAGTTCGCGCTGCGCGATCGGCTCGTAGCTGCGCGGGCCTTCGTCGAGGCGGAACGGCTGGACCCGGCCACCACCCGGCATGCCCTGCCCGACGACGTAGGTCTTGAGCAGCGCGTCTCCGCCGGGGCCCATAATCCCGACGCGCATCAAGGGCACGAGCAGCGGGTAGCGGCCCTGCCGAATGACATGCGCCTGCGCCAGCGGGAGCTGGACCTGTCCCTCGAGCGTCACGCTCTGGCGCGGGGCGATGCGCGCAATCTCGTGTCGCTTTTCCAGGGCCGCCGCATCGGTCGCGATCTGGTCTTCCATCGGCGCACCTGCATGCGCCGAGGCGAGGTCGAGGCCGACCGTAACCTCGGTCAGCGCAGCATCGGTCCGGTTGACCAGCGTCATGCGATACTTGAGCGTGGCAAACGCGGCGCTCCGGATCAGCTTGTCGTGTTCGACGCGCAGCTGAAGCGCCTCTGCCAGAGCAACCGGCTCAAGGCGCGCGGGAGCGACCACCACCGGTCGCTCGATTTCGGGCACATGGGCGTCCCGGCGGCGCTTCCATGTAAGGAACCCGGCTAACAGCAGCGCCAGCAATGCCGCCGCTCCGCCGATCGGTAGCCAGGGCCATTCGTTGCCCCCTGCATCAACCGTCGTGCTTTCTGTCATCGGCTCGATCGCCGCAGGCGGCGATGGCGCGCTGGTGGGAACGGGGTCCGGCAGGCTGGTTTCCGGCGCCGGGGTTTCGCCTACTACCGGTGCCGGCCGTGCGGGTGCCTGGGCGGGACTGGTTTCCACCGTCCGCGGCGTAATGGTTGGCAGCGGGGTGGACCGGGGCCTGGGCGCGGATGAGGTTGGTTGCGCCGCGGGCTGCTGAGGCGCTGGAGTATTCGTGGGCGTTGGCTCGGGCGTCGGTCTAGCCGTGGGCGTATTGACCGCCCGCGGCCGGATCTCGACCCCGCGCCGCGTGTCGGCCGGTCCCTGCGCCTGTGGCGCTGCCGTCGGCGTAGGCGCGGGTTCGAGCGTGAAATCGTTGACCGACTGGGCGTGCGCTGCGGGCGCGAGCGCCAGCAACAGCGGGATAAGGGGAAGACTGGGTCGAAAGGGCATCGCGGGTCTATTCGAGCAAAAAACCGCCACTGTGCGGAGCCGCGCTGAATAGGTTCTGAAGCCTCCGCTTCCAAGCCCCGGCTTGCGCGAAGCCGCGCTTCGCGGCAGGAGCGCGGCATGAGCGACACACCTTCTCCCAAGTTCCTCGGCGCCAACACCGCCCTGCCCGCCTCGCCCGAAGAGGCAGAGCTCGACTATGTGCCCAATCCCCGCAGGGGCCAGCTCTACATGGTGCGCTTCGCCGCACCCGAGTTCACCTCGCTTTGCCCGGTGACCGGCCAGCCCGATTTCGCGCATCTTGTCATCGACTATGTACCCGGCGAGACGATCGTCGAATCGAAGAGCCTGAAACTGTTCCTCGGCTCGTTCCGCAACCACAACGGTTTTCACGAGGATGTGACCGTCGGCATCGGCCAGCGGCTGTTCGACGAAATGCAGCCGCAATGGCTGCGCATTGGCGGTTACTGGTACCCGCGCGGCGGTATCCCCATCGACGTCTTCTGGCAGAGCGGTGCGCCGCCCGAAGGACTGTGGCTGCCCGACCAGGGCGTCTCCTCCTATCGCGGCCGCGGCTAACCTTCCCGGACGCCCGCTCGCATGACCAAGCACTACGACGCCGTCATAATCGGGGCGGGCCACAACGGGCTCGTCTGCGCCTTCTACCTCGCGCAGGCAGGCCTCAAGGTCCGCATCGTCGAGCGCCGCGATGTCGTCGGCGGTGCCGCGGTGACCGAGGAATTCCACCCGGGTTTCCGCAATTCGGTGGCGAGTTACACCGTCAGCCTGCTGCAGCCCAAGGTCATCCGCGACATGCGGCTGGCCGAGCACGGCTACCGCGTGATCGAGCGGCCGATCTCGAACTTCCTGCCGCAGGAGGATGGCGGCTATCTCAGGCTCGGCGGCGGGCTGGAGCGGACGCAGGCCGAGTTCGCCCGCTTTTCGCAGGCCGATGCCGAGGTTTTGCCCGCCTATTACGACGCGCTCGAAGGCGTCGCCGAGCTCCTGCGCGACCTGGCGCTGAAATCGCCGCCCAATGTCGGCGAGGGCCTGCGCACGCTGATCGCGGGAGCATCGCAGGGCTGGGGCATTTCGCGCCTCGATCTGGCGACCAAGCGCGATATCCTCGACCTCTTCATCAAGTCGGCGACCAGCTTCCTCGGCCAATGGTTCGAGAGCGAGGCGGTCAAGGCCGCCTTCGGCTTCGATGCGGTGGTCGGCAATTACGCCTCGCCCGACACGCCGGGCAGCGCCTATGTCCTGCTTCACCACGTCTTCGGCGAGGTAAACGGCAAGAAGGGGGCCTGGGGACATTGCGTGGGCGGGATGGGCACGATCACGCAGATCATGGCCGATGTCTGCCGCCAAAACGGGGTCGAGATCAGTCTCGAAGCGCCAGTCGAGAAAGTGCTGGTCGATGGCGATACGGTCGCTGGCATAAGGCTCGATAGCGGCGAGGAGATTGCCGCCACACGCGTGATCGCCAATGTCGGCCCCCGGCTGCTCTACGGCAAGATGCTGGACGATGCCCACCAGCCGGAAGATTTCCGTCGCAGGATGCGTGGGTACAAGGCGGGCGGAGGCACATTCCGCATGAATGTCGCGCTGTCCGAACTGCCGCGTTTTACCGCCCTGCCCGAACCCGGCGAGCACCACCAGTCTGGTATCATCATAGCCCCCACCCTCGACTACATGGACAAGGCGTTCCTCGACGCGAAGGCTCATGGCTGGTCGAGAAAGCCGATCGTCGAGATGCTGATTCCATCGACAGTCGACGACAGTCTCGCTCCGCCAGGGCAGCATGTCGCGAGCCTGTTCTGCCAGCAATTCGCTCCCGAACTTCCCGCCGGCGAAGACGGAATTGCGCGCGATTGGGACGACGAGGAAGATGCT
>JBFOLW010000163.1:0-3286 GCA_040830305.1 Erythrobacter sp. | reverse complement strand
TTCGTCTATCGTGTAGCACATCAACTGGCAGGATGCCCCGGGGGAACGGCGAGCTGCCCAAGCGCGCGTGATCGATATCGATACGCCGGTGCTCGAAAGGGACTGAACATGACCAAGCAAAACAAGGGTTGGGGGCGCACATTCAAGCTTGCCTCCGTTCCGCTGATTCTCGCGGGCCTTGCCGCCTGCGCCACTCCATTCAGGGCCGATGTGTCGCGTTTCCAGACGCAACTCCCCGCCCCGCAGGGCGAAAGCTATTTCGTAGTGGCCGATGATCCGGCCCTCGCCGGCGGGCTCGAGTTCGCGCAATACGCCGATCTCGTCGAGGCGCAGATGGCGCGCCTGGGTTATGCACAGGCTGCTTCGGCAGAAGAGGCATCGCTGCTCGTGCGCTTCGACTACGGTGTCGACAAGGGCCGCGAGCGCGTGCGCACTTCGGGCTTCTATGACCCGTTCTACGAGCCCTGGTATGGCTACGGCCACCGTTCACGCCTCGCCTATCGTTCGCGCTTCGGCTTCCATCGCCCGCGCTATTACGGCTCGCGCTGGGGCTACGGCTTTTACGATCCGTGGTTCGGCGGCCCCGAAGTGCGCAGCTACACCGTCTTCACCAGTGGCATCGACATGAAGATCGACCGCGCCGCAACCGGCGAACGACTGTTCGAAGGCAAGGCGCAGGCGATGTCGACCTCGAACCGTCTGCAGTACCTGGTGCCCAATCTGGTCGAGGCGATGTTCACCGACTTCCCAGGAAATTCGGGCGAAACGCTGCGCATCTCGATCGCGCCGGAAAAAACCACGGTGCGCCGGATCGACTAGCCACGCACCGCAAGGGTGGGACACAGAACAAGAGGGCGGCTCGGCATCGGGCCGCCCTTTTCGTTGGCCCGGTCAGGCCAGTTTCGCGTGCCCGCCGGTCGAACCGAAGCCGCCCGCGCCGCGCATCGTCTCGTCGAGTTCCTCGACTTCTACCCATGCAGCCAGCGTGACGGGCGCGAGCACCAGCTGGGCGATCCGGTCACCGCGGGCGATCGCGAAATCCTCGACCCCGTGATTGATCATGATGACCTTGAGCTCGCCGCGATAGTCGCTGTCGATCGTTCCCGGAGTGTTGGGCACGGTGATGCCGTGCTTGAGCGCCAGCCCGGATCGCGGACGGACCTGGATTTCGTACCCGCGCGGAATCGCCACTGCGAGACCGGTCGCCACCGCATGACGCTGGCCGGGTTTCAGAGTCAGTTCCTCGGCCGCGAGCACGTCCATCCCCGCAGCGCCTTCGGTTGCATAGCCGGGCAGGTCCAGGCCCTGCCCATGTGCGAGGCGCTTCAATCGCACGCCGACGGGATCAGTCATTGTCGTCCTCTACGGGATTGAGCGCTTCGGCGGCGCGGCGCACGAGTTCGCGCGCAACGTCCTCCTTGGGCATTTCGGGCAGGCTCTCGACACCACCCGACGTCACGATATGCACCTGGTTGAGATCGCCGCCCATCACGCTGTCGCCTTCCACGCCTGAGACATTGTTGGCGATGATCCAGTCGGCGCCCTTGCGCTTGCGCTTGGACTTGGCGTTTTCAACCACGTTTTCGGTCTCGGCGGCGAAGCCGATCAGCAGTGTCGGGCGCTTGTGCCCGGCTGCCGTGCTGGCGAGAATATCGGGATTCTCGGCGAGGATCAGCGCGGGCGGCGCGGAACCGCGCTTTTTCATTTTCTCCCCCGCGACATGCTTGCTCTTCCAGTCCGCCACGGCGGCGACCATGAAGGCGATATCGACCGGCAGTGCGCGGCGCACTTCCTCGGCCATGTCCTCGGCGGTTTCCACGTCTATCCGGTCGACCCCGACGGGGGTCGGCAAGTGCACGGGCCCGGCAATCAGCGTCACGCGGGCACCGGCGGCAGCGGCCATGGCAGCAATCGCGAAGCCCTGCTTCCCGCTCGAGCGGTTGGCAATGTAGCGCACCGGGTCGATCGGCTCGCGTGTCGGCCCGGCAGTGATCAGCACATGCTTGCCGTAAAGCGGGCGATGCTGGGGATCGGGATCGAAAGCGGCTTGGCCGGCCAGCGGCGATTGGTCGAAAGGGACATCCGCGCTGGACACGTCCCCGGCGAATGACTGGGGCATGGCGCGCGCATCCTGCCGCGCGACCTCGTGATTGAGCGCCTCCGCATCGGTCGGCGGCGCCGAGGCTGCCTTGCCCTTCTTGGCGAGGATCGGCCCGGCATCCGATGGCGGGGATTCCGCTTCGGGCACCTCCTCCTGTTCTGGCAGATCGTCGTCGGGCAGTTCGTCGAGTTCGGCCTCGATCTCGTCATGGCTGCGTGCCGCGGTCGAGCGCGGGATGATCATCGCCAGCAGGCCACCGAGCCCGCCGCCGCTGCGTTCGATCTCTGCTTCATCCTCGGGTTCGAGAGCTTCGGCGAGACCGTTTGCGGGCTCTTCCTCCGGCGGCGCCGCGAGTTGCGCCGGGGCGGCCGCGACCAGTTCGGGCACCTCGATATCGAGGTCGAGTTCGTCTGCGATACGCGCGAGGATCGAGGGCGGCTCGGGCATCCGCCCGGGACCGAACTCGCCACAAGCCATGGGACCCTCGTCCGGATCCATGACCGCGACGCCAGCCTGGCGGAGCCAGTCGGCATTGCGCTGCGTCGCGGAATGCTCCCACATCTTCACATTCATCGCCGGTACGGTCAGCACCGGCTTGTCGGTGGCGAGGATCAGCGTGGTGGCGAGATCGTCGGCGATACCCGCTGCCATCTTGGCGAGCAGGTCGGCGGTGGCCGGGCAAACGACCACAAGATCGGCTTCGCGGCTCAACTGGATATGGCCCATTTCGACCTCGTCCTTGAGATCGAACAGCGAGGTATAGACCTTGTTCTCGCTGAGCGCGGCGAGTGCCATGGGGGTGACGAATTGCTGCCCGCCTTCGGTCAGCACGCAGGTCACCTCGCCGCCCGCCTTGCGGATCAGCCGGACAAGCTCGCAGGACTTGTAGGCAGCGATACCGCCACCGATGACGAGCAGGATTTTCGGCCCGCTCACGATCCGAACCCCGCTGGCTGTATCTGGCCCGCCGCCCGGCGCGCAGACTGGTAGTTGGTAGCCCGAATATCCATTGCTGCGCTTGCTAGCGCCCCCCGTTCGACATGGCCAGCGTGCAAGGCTGGCGTTTTCCCTGATTCGGCTTACGCTTGCATGGTGAATAAAGGGGAAACGGAGGGGTTTAGATGCATGTGATCCTGAGCGCGATATTGCTCGCGCTGGCGATACTCGACCTGGTGCTGGGCACCA
>JBFOLW010000162.1:0-3189 GCA_040830305.1 Erythrobacter sp. | reverse complement strand
TATTTGAAGCTGCACAGCTGTTCGAGCCCGACCGGCCCGCGCGCGTGCATCTTGCCCGTCGCGATGCCGATTTCTGCGCCCATGCCGAATTCGCCGCCATCGGCGAACTGCGTGCTGGCATTGTGCATCACGATCGCGCTGTCGATGCTGGTCATGAACTTGCGCGCGGCGTCCGCGTCTTCGGTAATGATCGCATCGGTGTGATGGCTCGAATGTTGCTCGACCCAGGCGATGCCCTCGTCGAGCCCGTCGACGATCTTCACGCTGGCGATCGGGTCGAGATATTCGGTGTTCCAGTCTTCCTCGGTCGCGGGCTTGAGCCGGTCGTCGATCGCCACTGCATCCCCGTCGCCGCGCAGTTCGCAATCGGCTCCCATCGTATCGGCGAATTTCGGAATGAAGGCTTCGGCCACCGCGCGGTCGACGACCACGCTCTCGGTCGCCCCGCAGACGCCCGTGCGGCGCAGCTTGGCGTTGCGGATGACGCTGACCGCCTTGTCGATATCCGCCGCCTCATGAACGTAGCTGTGGCAGTTGCCGTCGAGGTGGAGGAGGGTGGGGACCGAGGCCTGGTCGCGCACCAGTTCGACCAGTCCGCGCCCGCCGCGCGGGATCACCAGGTCGACGAACTCGTCCGCCTTGAGCAGCGCGGCGACGGCGTTGCGGTCGGTGGTGCCGACGGTCTGCACCGCGTCTTCGGGCAGGCCCGCGGCCTCAAGCCCGGCGCGCATGCATTCGACGATCACGCGTGTCGAGTGGCGGCTTTCGCTACCGCCGCGCAGGATCACCGCATTGCCGCTCTTGAGGCACAGGGCGCTGGCATCGGCGCCGACATTGGGGCGCGATTCGTAGATCATCCCGATCACGCCAATCGGCACCGCGACGCGTTCGATCGTGAGACCGTTGGGCCGATCGAAGGTCGCCAGCTTGCGGCCGACGGGGTCGGGCAGTTCGGCGATCTCCTCGAGCGCGCCGGCCATGCCCTCGATGCGGTCCTCGCTCAGCGCAAGCCGGTCGATAAAGCTGTCGGGCTTCTTGCCGCGCACGCTCTCGACATCCTCGGCATTGGCTGCGAGCAGTTCGCTCATCCGGTCGCGCAGCGCCTTGGCGGCTTCGCGCAGCGCGGTGTTCTTGGCCTCGGTAGAGGCGGACAGCAGGCCACGCGCTGCCGTGCGCGCACGCTGGCCAAGCTCGAGGATGTGGATCTGCGGATCGGGTGTCTGGTCGGTCATGGTCTCTCTCGTTCTGTGCTCTAAGGTGGCGGGAGGCGCCGGGTTCAGCGCAGCTCGACCGCCCGGTCGTAGGCTGCCTGCAACGTATCATGCAGGCGAGTGGACAGGCCACCATCGCCGTTGAGCGCGTTCAGCCCGGCAGCGGTGGTCCCGCCCTTGCTGGTCACCGAATTGCGCAATTCTTCGAGGCTGGGCGCGCCCGGTTCGGCGGCCATGGCGATCGCACCGCCGATCGTGCCGAGCACCATCTCGCGGGCTTCCTGCTCGTCGAAGCCCTGCGCCATCGCGGCTTCGGCGTAGGCGCGGGCGATCTCGAAAACATAGCCGGGCCCCGACCCGGCAACCGCCGTGACCCGGTCGAGCTTTTCCTCGCTGTCGACGGTCACGGTGGTACCGGCCCGCTGCATGAAATCCTGCGCATGCGCGATATGCGCGTCGCTGGCGTGCGGGCCGGGGCAGATCCCGCTGACCCCGCGGCCGATCGCGGCGGGCAGGTTGGGCATGGTGCGGATGACGGGCGCGTCGCCCATCAGCCTCGACAGACGGGCGGCAGAATAGCCCGCGGCGATCGACAGCACGTAGCCGCCGGGCGCCAGCTGCGCGGTGTAGTCGGCAAGGATATCGTCGATCAACTGCGGCTTCACTGCCGCAATAATCAGATCGAAGCGCTTGTCGGCGACCTCGCTGCGATCCGCGACCAGCGTGACGCCATCGGGAACGTCGCTCCCCGCCGGATCGACCACGGTTATCGCCTCAGGGCCTTCGACCCATTGCGAAAGTAAAGCGGAGCCCATTTTTCCGCACCCTACAATACAGACTGTTTTCGTAATGACTAATTTCCGTTTCCGAGCCTCATTGCTCTTATTAAGTCTTCGGTTTACTTGCCAATAGGCATCCCTGCCGCCGGGAACTGGACTGCGACTTGGCGCGTTACATCTCTTTAAGCGCCTAGCCGATATTCGCCAGAATGTGGTTGTGCGCTGCACAATCGCTATCTATATTGCGCTCTGTAAATTTCAAGCCTCCGCAACCTTTGGAAAGCATGACCAAGAAGCGAAACATCGTCGTCAAAATCGGTTCGGCCCTCCTTGCCAACCTTGAACTCCTCACTCCGCGCTACGGTTTCCTCCAGCGCCTGCTCGAGGACGTTGCCCAGCTCCGCGCCGAAGGAACCAATGTCATCCTGTGTTCTTCGGGCTCGGTGGCGCTGGGCCTGCGTATCATCGGTGAAACGCCCGAGAGCGCCGGAGTTTCCGATAAGCAGGCGGCAGCCGCCTGCGGCATGCCGCTGTTGCTCAACGCCTACAAGCAGGTCGGGCACGAATTCGGCTTCGATATCGCGCAGGTGCTGCTGACGCTGGGTGATTTCGAGGACCACCGCCGTTTCCTCAACACGCGCAACACCGTGCACCGGCTGCTCGAGGCGGACGTGGTTCCGATCGTCAACGAGAACGATACCATCACCACCGAGGAAATCCGGGTCGGCGATAACGACCGGCTGGCGGCCAAGGTGGCGCAGATGGTGGGCGCCGACGATTTCATCATCCTCACCGGCGTCGACGGGCTGTACGATCGCAATCCCGACGAGCCGGGCGCAAAGTTCATCGCCGAGGTCGAGGATGTCGGCATGTACATGGACGCGACCAGGGGCAAGAGCACGCTGGGCACGGGCGGCATGGAAACCAAGTTGCTCGCCGCGAATATGGCGCAGGAAGCCGGCGTGACCACCTGGATCGCTCAGGGCGAGGCGGACCAGCCGGTTTCGAAAGTGCTGGATGGATCGCGGCGTTCAACCAAGATCCTGCCGCACCCCAATCCCCTGTCGGGCTGGGACAGCTGGATCGCCAACCGCCTGCAGATGGCGGGCAGCCTTGTGATTTCGGATACGAAGGCCGCTGCGCTGAGCGGGGACCGGCCCGTCCGCCGCGAAGATATCATTTCGATGACCGGCGATTTC
>JBFOLW010000161.1:0-15928 GCA_040830305.1 Erythrobacter sp. | reverse complement strand
TGCTCGCCTGGTGTGGCCGGCAAGGGTTCGACCTCGCCTTGATCGAAGCCATGCCGCTCGGCGATGTCGCAATCGATCGACGGCATGCCCACCTCCCACTCGACCAGGTTCGCAAGCAGATCGAGCGAGATTTCACGCTGGCGCCCTCGCTCCACCGCACCGCCGGACCGGCGCGCTATTTCGATGTCGCGGAAACCGGCACGCGCCTTGGCCTGATCACGCCGCTGAGCGACAATTTCTGCGCCGCCTGCAACCGCATCCGCATCGCCGCGACAGGGACAGTCTTCGGCTGCCTGGGTCACGACCAGAAGGTCGAGTTGCGCGACATCATCAGGGCCGGCGGAGGCGGTGCGCTCGACCGGGCACTCGACACGCTGCTCGCAGGCAAGCCGCTGCGGCACGAATTCGATATCGAGCGCGCCGGACCGGCCGTCGCCCGCCACATGAACCTGACCGGCGGCTAAGGAGAATAGTCGGCGAAATTGGTGGCGCAGGCAGCCAGCATCGTCCGGATGCCTTCCACGTCGGCGGGAACGGCCCCCGGAGGAGCGGGTACCATCTTCGCCTGCGGGGGAAAGGCGCCATAGCCGGCGAACAGGGCGTGCCAGCTCATAGCGGCATAATGCGGATTGCCGTCATGCTGTCGCAGGTTCGTATCGCCAACATCCTCATGCGTGAACCACGCGGTCATCATGGCTTTCAGATTGTCCGAAAGTGCGTGATTGGCAGCGTTGTCGCGCCAGTATTGCGTGTCGCTGCGCTGGTTCAGCCGGTAATGCGCGACGATATAATCGCGGATCCCCTCATACTTGGCCGCGATGCGGCGATTGAATGTCTCGCGATGCGTGGGGCCGAAATCGCCCTTTTCGTAGGCTTCTGCAAAATCGAGTGCGGTGGCGATGACGATATGGAGCGCGGTCGCCTCGAGCGGTTCGATGAACCCTTGCGAAAGGCCCGCGGCAAGGCAGTTTGCCGTCCAGCTGTCTTCGACCCGGCCGACACGCATCTGCAGCACGCGCACATCGCCCTCGTGCTCCATCCCGATCGCCGCACGCAACTCGGCCTCGGCCGCCTCTTCGCCAATATACTTTGAGGAATAGACATAGCCATTACCGACGCGCGTAGTCAGCGGGATCGACCAGCGCCAGCCTGCGCGCATCGCGATACTGTCGGTCTGCGGCTTGAAGGCTTTGCGATGCGCCGTGGGCATCACCACCGCGCGGTCGTTGAACAGGTTCTCGCCGAAGGGAAGGAACTTTGCGCCGAGCTTCTGCTGCGCGATAACCGAGCGGAAGCCCGAACAATCGACGAAGAAATCGCCTTCGATCCGATCTCCGCCCTCGCAGACCAGTGCGGTTACATCTCCGTCGCTGCCGAGTTCGACCTCGGTTACCTTGAGCGGCTTGTGGACCACTCCGCGCGGTGTGGCCCATTCGCGCAAATAGGCCCCGAGCTTGTGTGCGTCGAAATGGTAGCCATAGCTGGGAGCGAAGGGGAAATTGTCGCGCGGCTGCGGCGACTTTCGTCCTTGCGCCAGCACTTCGGCCAGGAACCAGTCGTCGGGATGCGCCGGCACGTCGAAGCCGCGGCGTCGCAGCGCGCAATTGTGCAAAAAGCCCGGTTCGGTGTGCAGGTCAACCGGGCTGGGGAAGGGATGGAAGTAGCTGTCGTGTCCCTCGCGCTCGCTCCATCCGGCGAAGCGAATGCCGAGCTTGTAGGTCGCATCGCAGGCCGCCATCCACTCGGCTTCCTCGATACCGAGATGGTCGAAGAAGGCCTTGAGCTGCGGGGTAGACCCCTCGCCCACGCCGATAATGCCGATCTCGGGACTCTCGACGACGGTGACCTGCCCTCCGCGCGCGTACCACTTGTAGTGCAGCAGGCAGGCCGTGATCCAGCCTGCGCTGCCGCCGCCCAGCACGACGACGCGGGGAGGACCGGTTTCGCTCACCCCTCGATCGGTACCAGCCTGACCGCAAAGCCGCCACCCGGCGCCATCCGCAAGTCGAGGCTGTCACCGGCGGTCACGATGCGATCCTCGATCACAATGTCGAACCGCGTCGGGCCTTCGAAATGGGACGTCTCGGCATCGCGGTAAATCTCGGCACGATAGGTCTTGCCCTGGTCGAGGAAATCGAGCGCAATCGACGCCTCGCGGGGATCGGCATCGGTTCCGCCGCCGAGATACCATTCCTCGCTATTGCGGTCCTTGCGCGCGGTGACAACATAGTCGCCCACCTCGGCTTCGAGGATGCGACTCTCCGCCCAGTCGGCGGGCACATCCTTGATAAACTGAAACGGTTCGGGATGCTCGGCATAGTGTTCGGGCAGGTCGGCGACCATCTGGATCGGCGAATAGACCAGCACGTATTCGGCCAGCGCCCGCGCCATGGTCATCTCCAGTGGCTGCCCGCGTCCCTCGAGGCTGACGATGCCGGGCGTGTAATCCATCGGGCCCGACAGCATGCGCGTGAACACCAGCGTAGGGATATGATCCGGGCCATTGGACGGGACGCCCCAGGCGCTGAATTCCATGCCGCGGGCGCCTTCTCGGCTGACCCAGTTGGGATAGGTACGGCGCAGCCCCGTATCCTTCACCGGTTCGTGCGGGTTCATCGCGATCTGCCGCTTGGCGGCCTCGGTCACGACATGCAGGTGGTGACGCTGCATGACCTGGCTTTCGGTGCATTCGCGGGTCTCGCGGCCATCGGGATAGACATAGCGCAGGTTGCAGGCGTCGGTGACATAGCCCGACTTGATCGTCTTCACCCCGCGCGCCGCCATCAGGTCGAGCCCTGCTTCGAGCTGGCTCTCGTAATTGCCGACATCGCCGCTGGTCTCGTGGTGGCCGACGATCGGCACGCCCTTCTCGGCGGCGTAGCGGGCCAGTTCCTCGAAATCATAATCGGGATAGCTTTCGGTGAAGCTGAATTCGCCGCCGTTGAAGAACCAGTTGCCATCCCAGCCGAGGTTCCAGCCTTCGACCAGCACGCCTTCGAAACCGTGCTCGGCAGCAAAATCGATATAGCGCTTCACGTTCTGGGTGGTGGCGCCGTGCTTCGGTCCCGAGCCCCAGCTTTCCTCGTCGAGGTGGAGCGACCACCATACGCCGACATATTTGTGGGGCTTGAACCAGCTGACATCGCCGAGCTTGTTGGGCTCGTTGAGATTGAGTTCGACCAGGCTTTCGGCGAGTCCTGCGGCATCGTCGCTTACGCGGATCGTGCGCCAGGGCGTCGCGAAAGGCAGGTCACGCACCGCACGCGCTGCGCTCGAACCGGTCGGTGCGAGGGTGGCGCGGAAGTTCGTGCCGGTGGTGCGCTTGACCCACATGCCCGCGAAATCGACCAGCGCGGCCTCGTGGATCGCGACATGCGTGCCATTTTCCATGCGGAAGGTCAGCGGTGTATGCGCCAGCGACACGCCGTCAATCGGGGTCTCTTCGTAGAGATATTCGTAGCGGTTCCATTCGCCGCCGGGGATCCACCATGCGGTGCCGTTCTGCGCGAGGTTGAACTCGGTCAGTTCTTCCGCGACACGCAGCGTCTCGCCCATGCTTGAATCATCGAATACATAGCGGAAAGCGACCGCATCGTCGAACACGCGGAAGGTGACGCCGAAGCGGCGCTTCTCGTCGCTGGCTTCCTCGAAACGGACCGTCAGTTCATTGTGATGGTCGCGCACGAAGCGCTGTTCGCCCCACGGCTGCTCCCAGGTTGCGTCATGGCTGGCGCGTGTCGCGCCGGTCACGGTCAGCCGCCGCTCGAGCTTGTCCTGGTCGGTCAGCAGGAAGCCGAGGCGGCTCTCGGTGAACACCGCCTCGCCGCCCTTGTCGATCCGGTAGAACGGCCGGCCTTCGCCATTGACGTCGACCGTGACGCTGATCGCGCCATCGGGCGAAGTGACGACCTCTTCCGCCAGGGCGGGGGCACCGATGCACATGGCGAAAGCGGCAAGGACAGGGGCATATCTCATAGTTCGATCACCATGGCACTGAGGGGTGGAAGATTGGCGGCGGTGGCACCGTTGGTGGAGGCGATCGCCGCCCCGAGCGACAGCTCACGCGGCGGAACAACGGCGGACGAGCCGAGATTGAACAGGCATCGCACCGACTGACGTTCCGCGCTCCGTTCGATGACGAACAGATCGCCCACGCTTTCGCACCGCGCCACGGCACCGTGATGCAACGCGGGATTGTCGCGTCGCAGCGCCAGCATGGCACGCGTGTGGTGCAACAGCGAAGCCTCGTCGGCCTCCTGCACTTCGACCGAGCGCGCGGCATTGTCGTCGCCGACCGGCAACCAGGGCTCGCCTGTGGTGAAACCGCCATGCGGCGTGTTTGCATCCCACGGCATCGGCGTGCGCGCACCGTCGCGGCTCAGCGTCAGCGGCCAGTTGGCGATGGCTTCGGGGTCGTGAAGCTGTTCGAACGGGATATCGACCTGCGTCAGGCCAAGTTCCTCGCCGTAATAGAGGATGATATTCCCGCGCAGGCAGGCGAGCAGCATCATTTTCATGCGCGCCGCCCGATCCCGGTCACCGGCGCCCCACCATCTGCTGGCCGCGCGCGGGGCATCGTGATTTTCGAAGGCCCAGCTCGGCCAGCCGACACCCTTGTCATCGGGCCATTCGGCAAGCGCGGCGCAAATTGCACCCGGGGTCAGCTGCTCGGCATAGAGGAAGTTGAAGCCATAGGCCGAGTTGAGGTGCGTCTCGCCGTTGGTGAAGGCCTTCATCTCGGCTTCGGCTTCGTCACCGCCGACTTCGGCGACGGTGAAGATGCCGTCATATTCGTCGGTCAGCGCGCGAATCCGCTCGATGAACCCCGGTATGTCGGGGTGCGACATATTGTGCTTCTTGAGCTGGAAATCGAATGGCCGCGTCCGCGGCTTGTCGGTCGCCGGCGCGGGCGGATTGTCACGCAATTCGGGGTCGTGCATCGCGAAATTGAGCGCGTCGATACGGAAGCCGTCGACCCCGCGACCGAGCCAGAACCGCATCACGCCCAGCACCGCATCCTGCACTTCGCGATTGTGCATGTTGACCTGCGGCTGGCTGCTCAGGAAGTTGTGCAGGTAATACTGTCCGCGGCGCGCGTCCCAGGTCCACGCCGGGCCGCCGAAAACCGACTGCCAGTTCGAAGGCGGCGAGCCGTCGGGCTTGGCGTCAGCCCAGACGTACCAGTCGCTCCTGGGATTGGTCCGGCTCGTGCGGCTCTCGGCAAACCAGGGGTGCTCGTCCGAAGTGTGCGAATAGACCTGGTCGATCAGTACCTTGAGCCCCAGCGAATGCGCACGCGCTACTAGGGCGTCGAAATCGCCCAGCGTGCCGAAGATCGGATCGACATCGCAATAGTCGGAGACGTCGTAGCCGAAGTCCTTCATCGGCGATGTGAAGAAGGGTGAGATCCAGATCGCATCGACACCCAGACTCGCCACATAGGGGAGGCGCTGCGTGATGCCCGGCAGGTCGCCAATCCCGTCGCCATTCGAATCCTGGAAGCTGCGCGGATAGATCTGGTAGATCGCAGCGCCTTTCCACCAGGGCAGCGCAACTTCGCTCTTGCTAACGTTCTCAAGACTGTCCGCGCGATTCATTCGGACATCTCCGAAACGCGGCAGACGGCCCAGCCGAACGCGGGGAGAGAGAAGGCAGCGCTGCCCGGAGCAGAGACGGCGGCGGGGCATGTTCCGGCAAGCGTCTCGAAGCTCTTGGCGTCGTAGCCGACAAGCACATTGGCGCTCCTCGCGCCGTCGGCGGTGTTGAACACCGCAAGATATTCCCCGCCCGTATCCGGATCGAACCGGCTGACCGCAAAGATGCCCGCCTCCTGCTCGTAATGCCGAACCTCCTGGCGCCCCTTCGACAGCGCCGGGTGGGCCTTGCGGACGACAGAGAACTCGGAAATCAGCGCGAAAAGCGGGTGGCTCTCGTCGAAATTGTTCTGGGCCGTCGTCGCGTCGGTGCCGATCAGGTCATTGTCGTTGTAGCTGGCAGTGCGCGAAGGAAACATATCTTCGCGCGCGGCCTGGTCGTTGCCGTCGCCGACGAAGCCCTGCTCGTCACCGTAATAGACCACCGGGCTGCCACGCAGCGTCAGCAACATGGCGTGGGCGAGCTTTACCCGGTCGAGCAACTCATCTTGTCCGACCTCGGGCCGGTCCCATTTCACGATGGTCGAGAAACGGCCCATGTCGTGATTGCCCAAAAAGGTCGGCATGCCGAGCGCGGCTTCCTCGCCGCCTTCGTAAAGCACGTCGCCATCGAACAGCTCGTTGAGCACGTGGGTGCCCTTGCCCTGCGCGACCGTTTCACGAAGCGCCTGCGCGAAGGCGAAATCGAGCACGGCGGGGAAGCCATCGCGCCGGGTGTACTGCGCGATATAGCCGTTGTCCGAGCTGTCCTTGTAGACTTCTCCGAAGATGTGGAAATTGGGAATACCCGCTTCCTCGGCAGTCTCCAGCATCGCGGGCACGAAGGCTTGCCAGAACTCGGGATTGACGTGCCGCGCCGTGTCGACGCGGAAGCCGTCGATCCCGAAGTCGCGGATCCAGCTGGCGTAGATTTCGATCATTCCTTCGACCACGCGCGGATGTTCGGTGTAGAGATCGTCGAGCCCCACGAAGTCGCCGAAGCGGCTGCTTTCGCCCGTAAAGGTCGTATCGCCGCGGTTGTGGTAATAGATCGGATCGTTGAGCCAGGCGGGCACTTTGACCTCTGCCTCGTTCTCAGGGACCACCGGCGTATAGGCATAGGAAGGGTCGGTCAGCCTGGCAAAGTTCGCCTCGCTGCGATCGCTATCGCCCAGGAAGCCGGGGTTGATCGCCTCGCCATTTACACCGCCCTTGCGCGAGTAGGGATAGTCGCCGCGGCTGCGATAGGCGTAGCCGGTCGCGTCTCCCTCGGCATAGCGGATCACGTCGGCGGTGTGGTTGGTGATGATGTCCATATAGACCTTCATCCCGCGCGCATGCGCCGCCTCGACGAAGGCCTTGAATTCCGCGCGCGTTCCGAAGTGCCCGTCTGGACGGGTGAAATCGGTAACCCAATAGCCATGGTAACCCGCGCTTTCGTTGCCTTCGGGTCCCTGCACCGGCTTGTTCTGGAAGATCGGCGCGAACCAGATCGCGGTAACGCCGAGCCGCTCGAGGTAATCGAGCCGCTGCGTCAGCCCCTTGAGGTCGCCGCCGTGGAAGAACCCCTTGTGCTCGGGATCATGCCCGGTTGCCAGCCGGTCACCGGTGAAATCGCCCCGGTCGTTGGACGGATCGCCGTTCTCGAACCGGTCGGGGAGGACGAAATAGACGATTTCTTCCGATGGTTCGCGATCGCGGAAAGCCTGTCCGGCATCGGCAGCGGCGTCCTGCGCCTGCGCCGAGGAAGCGAAACCAAGCGCGAGCAGCGGGAGGGCGAAACGGGTCATGCGGCGGTATCCTTGGTAGTGGAGCGGGTCAGCAACCTGCCCAGCGTGTCTGCGTGGCGTGGCATGGCGGCAGCGGTCTGTTTGAGCTGCCGCTCTTGTTTGGCGAGAAGCTCCTCGAGCTCCTGTGCGGGTATCGCATCGGCCAACGGATTGTACCGCTGGGCCGCGACCCGCTGTCCTGCAAGGACCTGGAACCAGGCGACTTCGGTGAACAATTCCTCGTGTTCGCGATGGATGTGGCCGGCGTCGCGCCACTGATCGATCTTGGCCTGCAGCGTGACGGGCAGAGCGACTGCGCGCATGGCATCCCAGAAAGGTTCGCCTTCGCGTCCGTTGGCCCAGTAATGCAGGACGAGGAAATCGCGTATCCGACTCCATTCGAAATCGGCCTGGGCGTTAAAATGGTCGATCGTCGATTGCGCGGGCCGGCCCGCCGGAAGGATCTGCATGAACCGCGCAAGCGCGCTCTGGACGAGGTGGATGCTGGTCGATTCCAGCGGTTCCATGAAACCGGCGGCGAGGCCCAGCGCGAGGCAGTTGCCGACCCATTGGCGGCGGCGCTTGCCGGTGGTGAACTTCAGGACGCGCGGCTCGCCATCGGGCGCACCGTCGAGATTGGTGAGCAGCGTCTCGCGCGCTTCGTCTTCGCTGCAGTACTGCGAGCTGAAGACATAGCCATTGCCGATCCGGTGCTGCAGCGGGATACGCCATTGCCAGCCGGCCGGTCGGGCGATCGCGCGCGTGTAGGGGGTGAAATCGCCGCCACTCGCGCAGGGCACCGCCACCGCGCGATCGCAGGGCAGAAGGCCCGACCAGTTGTCAAATCCCGCCTGCATCGCGCCTTCGATCAACAGCGCGCGAAAGCCGGTGCAGTCGATGAAGAAATCACCCTCGATCCGGCGTTCGTCATCGAGCGAGAGCGCCTTGATATCGCCACTCTCTCCGCACAGGTCGACCGACAGGATGCGGCCCTCGGTCCGCGCGACGCCCCGCGCCTCGGCGTAGCGCCGCAGAAAGGCGGCGTAGAGTGTCGCGTCGAAATGGTAGGCCTGGGCCAATCCCGGACCACCGGGCCCCGGCATGCGCAGATTGCGCGCCGCGATCTCGTTGAGCGAGTAATGCGCGAGATCCTTGGCGAAACCAAGCTGGCGCGCGCGCAACCATAAGTGGTGGAAGGCGAGCAGACCCGACCCGCGTCCGATCTCGCCGAACGCATGCATGTAACTGTGTTCGGGTGCTGCCCAGCCATCGAAGGAAATGCCGAGCTTGAAGCTGCCCTTGGTCTCGCGCAGGAACTCGGCCTCGTCGATACCCAGCGCCTGGTTGAAGTGGCGGATCTGCGGGATCGTCGCTTCGCCGACGCCGACCGTCCCAATCGCCTCGCTCTCGACCAATTCCATCGCAAAGCCCTGCGGAAGGAAGCGTGCCAAGAGGGCTGCTGCCATCCAGCCTGCGGTCCCGCCACCTGCGATTACGATGCGATAGGAGCGGTTGTCATTCATTTCCCGACCTCTCTCCCGCCTAGGCGTATCCCTGCCCCGGTGCGCTAGCGCACCAATGCGTGGGGGTGGAAGGGCGGTGTCGGCATGTTGCCATCACCGCCCTTCCGGGAGGAACCATCAGAACTTGAAGGTCGCACCTGCCAGGAAGCGGCGGCCGTATTCTTGGTAGTCGATCACCGCGCGCGGTTCGGGCACGTTGAACTGCGACACGAAGGGCGCATTGGTGAGGTTCTGGCCCTGGATGTAGATCGACAGGCCTTCGAGCGCGCTGCCCGGCTGGAATTCGTAACCGATCTGCGCATCGACGATGGTCTCGGCGCGGGCGAGACGGCGCGTAGGCGATCCGCCGAAGCCGGTAAAGTCGGCGAGGAATTCCGAACGGTAGCGCACGCTGCCGCGGGCGCTGAAACCATTGAGGTCGTAATAGAGCGTGCCATTGGCGACCCATTCCGAATAGCCCGGAATCTGATCGATATTGCCGTTGGCATCTTCGACCTTGGTCTTGGTGTAGCCGACGCCGCCGGTCACGCCGAAACCATTCAATGCCTGCGTAAAGACATCGAAGGGCACCGTCGCCGACAACTCGGCGCCGTAGAAGTCGCCGCCGCCGGTGTTCACTTCGGAGTCGAGGAAACCGATCGTGGTGGCCGGCGTCTGCCCTGCGGGGACAGGGAAAGGCGCATAGTCGAAGATGACCCGCGACCCGTCGATGTAGCTGACCAAGTCCTTGTAGAAGACCTGCGCCGATACAACGCCCGCGCCCCCTGCGAAATACTTCTCGATGTTGAAGTCGATTGCATTGGCCCGGTACGGCCGAAGCAGCGGGTTGCCGCCCCCGCCACTGATAAAGGGCGCGAGACCCGTCGGGCTATCCGCGACATTGTTGTTGATGCCATAGCTGATCGCCACGCGAAGGTCGTCGAGTTGCGGACGCTGGATCTGGCGGCTGGCGGCGAGACGGAAAACCCAGCCGCTGTCGAGACGCAGCGACAGGTTGGCGCTGGGCAGCACGTCCCAGAAGTTGTCGCCAAGCGAGAGGTCTACTCGGTCTGCAGCGCCATCCCCATCGATGTCGGCAAACGCGACGCCGGTCGAATTCTGCTCGGTGTTGATCGCCTGCACGCCGAAATTGCCGGTAAGCACGCCCGCGCCAAGTTCCTGTTCGATGTCGAACTGGAGGTAGGCGGTCATCAGCTCTTCGGTGATGCCGTAAGCCTTTGCCGGGATGTCGTTCGACGAGTTGGGGTCGAGCACCAGCGTCCCGCCTGCAATCAGGTCGCGTACGTCATAGCTGACGATCGGACCGAGCCCCAGATAGCCGAGGTCGGTGGACCGCAACAGGGCGCTGCTCGGTATCGCGACTTCGGTTGCACCATTGGCTGGCGAGACGAAAAACTCGTCCGGCGTCAGGCTCTTTGCACGATCGGTGTAGCCGAGGCCGAAATTGACCTTCGAGAAGAAGCCTTCGAGTTCCTTCGCAACGCCGAGGCGGTACTGGAACAGCTCATCCTCGATAATGCGGTTGTTGTAATAGCCTGCCTGGACGCGGCTGCCGCCCCAGCCCAGCGGATCGGTCAGGACGATCTGGTTGGGATCGCTGTAATCGAGCGTCGGGCTGAAGCTCGTGCCTTGCGTGTTCGAGATGAACTGGATCGTATCGGTCGCGCCGACGCCAGCGTTGTAGCCGGTCCCCGAGTAGCTCTCGATGCTGAGCTCGTTGCGATCGGTACGCGAATAGCCGAAGTCGAAGAAGGCGCTCCAGCCGTCATCGCCCTCGTAGTCGAGGTTGATGCCGCCCGAGTAGAGATCGGCCTGGCGCTGGAACACGTCGTTGCGGATCACGCCCTCGACGTTTTCAAAGGTTCCGGCCTCGGCGAACCCGCCGAACGGCCCGTCGACAACCGTCGCGGTCGAAGGATCGAAAGTGGTGCCGAATGCGCCGAAGCCGAGCGGAAGCTCGATGCCGCGCTTGGACTGGTCGTCGTCGAAGTTCGAATAGAAGCCGTCGACCGTAACCATGAGGTTCGGCGATGCTTCCCATTGCAGCGTGCCGTTGACGCCGAAACGCTTGAGCTGTGTCGACGTGACGAAGCTCTTGTTGCCGCCGATCACGTACGGGCTGCCAGGCTCTCCATTTCCGGCGTAACCCCAGGCGTTGAATTCCTGCAGCTGGTAGGGTTCGTCGGTGTAGGCTGCTGCCAGAGCCAGACCCACGGTATCGTCGGCGAACTGGTCGACATAGGTCGCGTTGACGCGATACCCGAATTCCTTCGAGCCGGCGTTGAGCGCGCCCAGGTCGGCGTAGGACCCCTTGGCGCCCACGGCGAAGATGCGCTCGCCCGCTTCGAGCGGACGGATCGTGATCACGTCGATCGTGCCGACCAGACCCTGGCCAACGAGGCTGGCCGAGGGCGACTTGTAGACGTTGACCTTATTGACGACTTCCGAAGGGTACTGGTCGAATTCGACTGCGCGGTTGTCGCCAGTCGAGGTCTGCTCGCGACCGTTGAGCAGGGTCTGCGAGAAATCGGGGCCAAGCCCGCGAATGGCGATCACGTTAGCGCGGCCATTGAGGCGCTGCGAGGTCACGCCGGGCAGGCGCGCGATCGACTCACCGATGGAATCGTCGGGCAGCTTGCCGATATCTTCGGCAGTGATCGATTCGAGGATCAAGTCGCTGTTGCGCTTGGTTGCGACCGAAGTGGCCAGCGATTCCCGGAATCCGGAAACGATGATGACGCCATCCGCTTCTGCGTCGGCCTCTGCCTCGACATCGACGTCCGGATTGACGTCTTGTGCAAGTGCCGGCGCCGACATCGTGGCCAGCGAAACGGCAAATGCCGACATGCTGACGGTTGCGGTAAACGTGTTGCGAATTGCCATTTGAAAGCTCTCCCCGATTGACCCGGAACCTTGCTGGGTTGCCTGAGCCGCAGTCCATTTCCGACAGGCATCGCGCAGTGCAGTCCACCTGTGTTGGCCTTCGCATAAGTCGTGATCGGCAAGCGGGGATAGACAGCATACGTATGTGATTGCGCCGCAACACGGCTTGGTGCAATTTTGCCATAGCCGCACAAAATCTGACGTTTCCCGCGGGATTCAAGCGCTTGAAGTTGCCTGCCGGCGGACAGCTTCCTATGGTCGGCGCGGAGAGAGTTCCCGGCGAACCGCGGCAGGAGGAGAGCGATGGGTCGCAAGCCGACAGGTCGGCCGACCAGTTTCGACATCGCATATGCTGCGGGGGTTTCGCAGCCCACCGTAAGCCGCGCCCTGCGGGGCGACAAATCCGTCAGCGCCAAGACCCGCGCCAAAATCGAAGCGATCGCGCGCGACCTCAATTACACAGTTGACAAGAACGCCTCTTCGCTGCGCAGCCAGCGTTCGAACACGATCGCGCTGCTGTTCTTCGAGGACCCCACGCCCGACGAGAGCATGATCAACCCGTTCTTCCTGGCCATGCTCGGTTCGATCACGCGTGCCTGCGCCGATCGCGGCCTCGACCTGCTGATCTCGTTCCAGCGCATGGAGAACGACTGGCACGTACAGTACCAGGACAGCCACCGGGCAGACGGGCTCATCCTGCTCGGATACGGCGATTACACGAGGTACCGCGAGCGAATGGAGCAGCTCGCGCGGCAGGGCACCCATTTCGCACGCTGGGGCTCGGTTTCGAGCGACATGAGCGGGGTTACGGTCGGCACCGACAATGTCGAAGCGGGGCGGCTGGCGGGGCAACACCTGATCGAGAGCGGCCGCAGCAAGATCGCATTTCTTGGTCATGCTGACGATCACTATCCCGAATTCGCGGGCCGCTATCGGGGCCTGCTGGAAGCGCAGCACGCTGCGGGGATCCACTCCGATCCAGCGCTGCAATTCGATGCGCTCACCACCGAGGAACAGGGCCGCGTGGCAGCACAGGCCCTGCTCGACAGCGGAGCCAGTTTCGATGCCATATTCGCGGCCAGCGACCTAATCGCGATCGGCGCCATGCGCGCGCTGGCCGAGGCGGGCCGCAGCGTTCCGGGCGATGTCGCGGTGGTCGGCTTCGACGATATCCCCGCCGCCAGTCTCACGACCCCGCCGCTGACAACGGTCATGCAGGACATACGCGGAGCCGGTCAGGCGCTGGTCGAAACGCTGATGGCGCAGATCGAGGGCCGCGACCTGCCGCCGCGCAAGCTGCCGGGGAAGCTGGTCGTGCGCGGCAGCAGCGGTTCCGCCTGAACCGCCAGCGTATTCGTATACGCACTTGGCGGGAGCGGTCCTTCATGCGAGCGACTAGCCGATGAATTGCCGAGCGGGCGCCAAAGACCCGCGTGCCAGGGATTGAGGATAGACTTTATGGCCACGACACAGGCGGCGCATGCCCCGCGCAAGCCGCATATGGGCTGGGGCGGGCTCGCCAATATCAGCTTCGGCTTCTTCGGAATCCAGATCGGCTTCGTGCTGCAGAATTCGAACATGAGCCGCATCTTCCAGACGGTCGGCGCCTCGCTCGACGACCTGCCCGCGCTGTGGGTCGCCGCGCCGCTGACCGGGCTGATCGTGCAGCCGATCATCGGGCACCTGTCGGACAAGACGTGGAACCGCTTCGGCCGCCGCCGCCCCTATTTCATGACCGGCGCGCTGCTCGCTGCGCTATCGCTGTTCCTGATGCCACTGGCCCCGGCCTTTGCCGCGCCACTGCTGTTCGCCGCTGCGCTGCTGTGGGTACTCGATGCCAGCCTCAACATCGCGATGGAACCGTTCCGCGCCTTTGTCGGCGACATGCTCGACAGGTCGCAGCACGCCACCGGCTACGCGGTGCAGACCGCTTTCATCGGCGCGGGCGCGGTGGTCGCAGCGATCTTCCCGTGGCTGCTCGAACAGTTCGGTGTGAGCAATGTCGCGCCTGCGGGCGAGATCCCCGATACGGTCCGCTGGAGCTTTTGGGCAGGCGGGATGGCGCTGTTCCTCGCGATCGGCTGGACGGTGCTAACCACGCGCGAATATTCGCCCGAGCAGATGGCCGCCTTCGATCCCGGGCATTCGGTCGATAGCGGTCATCCGGTACGCGCCCTCGCCGCGAAGAATTACGCCGCGGCGCTGTTGTGGATCGCGCTGGGTGCCGGCGTCGCGCTGATGGTCAATCCGCTCGGGCTGGAGAAGGAAATCTACCTGCTCGGAGGCCTGCTGGCGGCCTACGGCGTCCTCAGTGCGATCGCCATTGCGATGGCCAAGCAGGGGCGCTCGGCCAACATGCTGTCGAGCATCGTCGGTGACTTCTCCGGCATGCCCGAGACGATGAAGCGCCTCGCGCTGGTACAGTTCTTCAGCTGGTCTGCGCTGTTCATCATGTGGATCTATTCGGGGCCGATCGTGTCGCAATATTTCTACGGCAGCGCCGATCCGACCACGCCCGCCTACAACGAGGGTGCCAACTGGTGGAACCTGATCTACACCGTGCAGAACGGCGTCGCCGCGGTCGCTGCGCTGGCGCTGTTGCCGGTGCTGTCGCGCAAATTCGGCAAGGCGCGCACGCATATGCTGTGCCTGCTGGCGGGCGCGCTCGGCTTCCTCGGCTACTTCGTGCTGCGCGACCCGAACCTGCTGATTCTGTGCGAGATCCTCAAGGGCATCGCCTGGGCCTCGATCCTCGCCATGCCCTACGCGATCCTCGCCAGCAGCCTGCCACAGGCAAAGCTCGGCATCTACATGGGGCTGTTCAACATCTTCATCGTGGTGCCGCAATTGCTGGTTGCGACGATCATGGGTTCGGTGATGAACGCATTCTTCCCCGGCGAGCCGATCTGGACGATGCTGTTCGCCGCTGCCAGCTGGACGCTCGCCGCGCTCGCCATGCTGCGGGTAACCGTCCCGGGTGAAACCGAACCGGAGACCGGCCATGCTTAAGTCGCTTTCGACCGCTGCAGCCATTGTCCTTCTGACCGGCGCTGCGCACGCTCATTCCGACACGCCCGCATCGACCGGGTGGGAAGCGCAGGACAAGGTCACGATCACCAGTCCTGAATGGTCGCGCGATGCAGTTCTTTACCAGATCAATACCCGGCATTTCACGCCCGAGGGCACTTTCGCGGCGGCACAGGAGCAGCTGCCGCGGCTGAAAGAGCTGGGTGTCGACATCCTCTGGCTGATGCCGATCCACCCGATCGGCGAGAAGCAGCGCAAGGGCACGCTCGGCAGCCCCTACGCCGTGCAGGACTATTACGCGGTGAATCCCGAATTCGGCAGCGAAGAGGATTTCCGCGCCTTTGTCGATGCCGCGCATGCGCAAGGGTTCAAGGTCATAATCGACCTCGTCGCCAATCATACTGCCTGGGACAACGACCTCGCGACGCAGCATCCCGACTGGTACGAAAAGGACTGGAAAGGCGATTTCCGCCCGACCCCGTGGTGGGACTGGTCCGACATCATCGACCTCGACTGGTCCAAGCCCGGAGTGCGCGAGCATGTCGGCGGGGCTATGGAATACTGGGTGCGCGAGTTCGGTATCGACGGCTATCGCGCCGATGTCGCGGGCTATGTCCCGCTCGACTTCTGGGAAACCGCGCGACAACGGCTGGAAGCGATCCGGCCCGTCTTCATGCTGGGCGAGGTCCAGCAGACCGCCTTCCATCATGCAGCCTTCGACGCGACCTATGCCTGGGACTGGCACAACACCTCGAAGAACGTGGCGCATGGCAAGGGCAATGCGACCAGCTTCTATGGCTATTACGCCGAGAACGAGAGCCTGTGGCCGAAAACGGCCATGCGCATGACCTATATCGAGAACCACGATTCCAACGCCTGGGAAGGCACGATGGAGGAGAATTACGGTCCCGCGCTCGACGCAATGACCGCCTTGTCCTTCACCGGCGTGGGGCTACCGCTGATCCACAACGGGATGGAGGCCTGCAACGCCAAGCGGCTCGAATTCTTCGAGCGCGATCCGATCGACTGGAACCAGGGCGAAGACTGTGCCTATGGCGATCTGCTTGAAAAGCTCATCGACTTCCGCAAGGCC
>JBFOLW010000160.1:0-6544 GCA_040830305.1 Erythrobacter sp. | reverse complement strand
TCGGTGGGCACCTCGTCGCTCTTGGAGCTGTCCTCGGTTTCCGCCTGCTTCGCCTGCATCTCGTCGGTCACCCGGTTGACGGTGCGAACCAGCATGAAGAGCGCGAAAGCCACGATCAGGAAATTGATCACTGCGGTCAGCAGCGCGCCATAGCCGATCATCGCAACACCGGCCTCCTTCAGCTCGGCGTAGTTGTCGAGCGCGCCTGTGTAGCCTTCGGGGATCGAGCCGAGCCTCAGGAACCAGTTGGAAAAATCGATATCGCCGAACAGCCAACCGATCAGCGGCATCAGGATCGCTTCGGTCAATTGCTTGACAATACCGCTGAAGGCCGCGCCGATGACGACGCCTACCGCAAGATCGACGACATTGCCGCGCGCGATGAACTTCTTGAATTCCGTACCCAGGCTCATGCGTGATACCCCCTTCGATTGCAGCCGGGTGTGGCATGGGCAAAATCCCGCGACAAGCATGTGTTAATCTTGATTGGCCGCGCAGGTGTGCTATCTAGACAAGACACGTTCATCACATGAAGGATTTTCCATGAACCGTTTGGCTGCTCTCCGCACCACTATCGTCGCTGCTGCAGCGCTTGCACTGTCGGCTTGCGGGATCAACTCGGTTCCTGCGGCTGAAGAGACCGCCAAGGCCAAGTGGGCCGACGTCGAAGCGGCGTTCCAGCAGCGTGCCAATCTGGTGCCCAACCTCGAACAGATCGTGATGAGCTCTGCCGAGCAGGAACGTGAGACGCTGCAGTCCGTGATCCAGGCGCGGGCCTCAGCGACGCGCCCCGAAATCCAGCTCGATGGCGACGATCTCGGCGATCCGGACAAGATGGCGCAATACCAGGAAGCGCAGAACACTTTCGGCGGCGCGCTGTCGCGCCTGATGGCCAATGTCGAAGCCTATCCCGAGCTGCGCAGCCAGGAGAATTTCGGTCGCTTCATGACCCAGATCGAGGGGCAGGAGAACCGCATCCGCGTGGCGATCCGCGACTACAACGAAGCCGTGCGCCAGTATAACACCACGATCCGCACCTTCCCCGACACGATCGGCGCGAACATCATCCATGGTGCGGAACCGATGGTCCCCTACGAAGCCGTGACCGAGGGAGCCGAGGTCGCGCCCACGCTGAACATGCGTTCGGATAGCGACGCCGCGAACTGAGCGGCGCTGCGATGCGCACTTTGTCCCGACTGATCCTGCCGCTGGCGGCGGCGCTGGGCCTGGCCCAGCCCGTCGCCGCGCAGGATTTCCCCGAACGCGGCACCGCACCGGTCGTCGATGCGGCGAATATCATCGACGACGCCACCGAAGCCGCGCTGACCGAAAAGCTCGACGCCTTCGAGGAACGCAGCCAGCGTCAGTTCGTGATCGCCACGATCCCCGACCTCCAGGGCTACGAGATATCCGACTACGGCTATCGTCTGGGCCGCGAATGGGCGCTGGGCGACAGCGAAAACGATGACGGCATCCTGCTTATCGTTGCGCCCAACGAACGCCAGATGCGGATCGAAGTCGGCTACGGCCTCGAAGGGATCATTCCCGACGGGCTCGCCTTCGAATATGTCGAGGGGATGAAGCCGTTCTTCCGCGATGGCGACTATTCGGGCGGTATCGCCTGGGGGGCTGACCAGATCGTCACCCAGCTCGAACTCCCGCCAGAGGAAGCCGCGCGCATCGCACAGGAACGTACCGAAGCGCGCGAGAGCGAGGGCGGGTTTCCGGTCGGCGCGCTGATCTGGCTGGCATTCATCTTTTTCTTCTTCATCCTGCCGATGCTGCGCGGGGGCCGCAGGCGCCGGTTCCGCGGGGACGGTAGCCGCGTCGGACAAGCGGTCGGTGACATCATCCTGTGGGAAGTTGGCTCAGCGATCGTGCGCGGCGCACTTTCCGACGGTGACGACTGGGGTGGCGGCGGTGGCGGCTTCGGCGGCGGGGGCGGCGGCTTCGGCGGCTTCTCCGGCGGGGGCGGCAGTTTCGGGGGCGGTGGCGCCTCCGGGGGGTGGTAATGGGTTATCTATCGCAAGCCGATCACACGATCGTGACCGACGCCGTCGCCAAGGCGGAACTGACCACCAGCGGCGAGATCGTCACCGTGCTGGCCGATCGCAGCGACAGCTATGCCGACGTCGTCCTCGTATGGGCGGCGGCGCTCGCATTCTCGGCAATGAGCCTCTTCGCCATGATCCCGCAACCGTTCCTCGACCTGTGGGATTCGCTGATCGGTGGCTGGGCGCATGTCTGGACCACCGGAGAGCTTGCGAGCATGACCATCGCGCTGGGCCTCGTCGCCTTCGCGGCCGGCTGGCTGCTGCTGAGCTGGGACCCGCTGCGCTTCGCGCTCACGCCCGGCCCGGTAAAGAGCGCACGTGCGCACGCCCGGGCGATCAAGCATTTCAAGGTCGGGGCCGAAAGCCGCACACATGGCCGCACCGGCGTGCTGCTTTATCTCTCGATGCGCGAACATCGTGCCGAAATCGTCGCCGACCGGCCAATTGCCGAGAAGGTACCCGCCGAAGTGTGGGGCGAGGCGATGGCGGACATGCTGGCGGAGATCCGGGAAGGCCGCGTAGCCGAAGGGCTCGCGGCGGGAGGGCGCGATGTCGGACAGGTGCTGTCCGAGCATTTCCCGCGCGCCGAGGACGATAAGAACGAATTGCCCGACCGTCTGATCGAAGTCTAGAGACCGGCTCCATGAGCGAACCACTCGCCGAGCCGGGGCGTGATCCGGATGCAGACCTGCCTGAAGAGGTTATGTGGCAGGGCAAATTCGTCACCGCGAAAAAGCGTGGGCGATGGGAATATGCCGGTCGAACGCACGGTATCCGCGCCGCGGCAATCGTCGCGATCGACGATGACGACCACGTCATCCTGGTCAGCCAGTACCGTGTGCCGCTGGGGCGGATCTGCCTCGAGATTCCTGCCGGGCTGATCGGCGATCACGAGGGCGCCAGCGACGAAAGCGCGGAAACCGCCGCCGGGCGCGAGCTGGAAGAAGAAACCGGCTATCGCGCCGCGCGGTTCGAAACGCTCGGAGATTACTATTCATCGCCCGGGATGGTCAGCGAGAGCTTCACCCTGCTGCGCGCGCATGGCCTGGTCCGGGTCGGCGATGGCGGCGGGACCGATGGCGAGGACATTTCGGTTCACCGTGTCGCGCGCAGCGAACTGGCGGAATTTGTTGCCCGCTGGCGCGCCATGGGTCACGGAGTTGACGTACGGATTGCCATGCTGCTCGCATCGGGTGATCTGCTTGAGGGAGATAGCAAATGACGGGACGCTGTGAGGGTAAGCTCGCACTGGTGACGGGCGCAGCACAGGGATTGGGGCGCGCGCATGCAACGCGGCTCGCCGAAGAAGGCGCGCGGGTGCTGTGCACCGATATCAATGGCGACGGTGCGGCAGAAACCGCCGGCCTGATCAATCAAGCGCTGGGCGATGGCACGGCCAGTTCGATCGCGCATGACGTAACCGACCCGCACGCCTGGGAAGCCGCGGTCGATGCCGCGCGCGAACAGATTGGCGGGCTCAACGTGCTGGTCAACAATGCCGGGATCGGCGTCGCCGGGAACATCGAGACATGCGACTTCGACGACTGGAAGCGCTGTTTCGCCATCAATGTCGATTCGATCTTCCACGGCTGCCAGAAGGCGCTTCCGCTGATGCGCGAACATGCGCCGGGGTCGATCGTCAACATTTCGAGCATCGCCGGGCTGATCGCGAGCGACACCATGCCCGCCTACAATGCCAGCAAGGCATCGGTGTGGATGCTGTCGAAATCGATCGCGCTGCACTGCGCCAAGAACAACATGCAGATCCGCTGCAATTCGGTGCATCCGACCTTTGTGGACACGCCGATCCTCGACGGCACGGCGAAGCATCACAACATCGAGAAGGGTGTCTTGATGGACAAGCTGGCGCGGCAGATCCCGCTGAAATTCGTCGGCGAGCCCAACGATATCGCCAATGCGGTGGTCTATCTCGCGAGCGATGAAAGCCGGTTCATGACCGGCGCGGAAATCAAGCTCGATGGTGGCATATCGGCGATGTGAGTGTTTCTAAGGCCGGAATGGCAAGAGGGGCCAGATGGCCCCTCCCGGTCTTCTCTTCGATGTGGTGGGCACGGCCGCCCCATGAAAACCGGGTCGGTCTGGCGAGTGGCCGTACTCAGTCGGCAATCAGCGCGATTGCCAGGTAGATCAGGATGAAGCTGCCGAAACCGAGCAACGTTCCTGCGACGAAGCCCAGGCGGACCCAGGTGGCGTCGATGCCGAAGTAGCGGGCGATGCCGGAGCAGACACCCATCAGCTTGCCGTCGGTGCGGTCGAGCGCGAAGCTCTTGGCGGGCCGGACAGCGCGGTCGTCTTCGCGGAATTTCAGGTCGTTCATGCGATCAGTCCATTGGGCGAGGCGGGGATGATGGCCGTGGCGAAAAAGGCCGCCGACAGGACCAGCGAGAAGGCAGCTGCGAAGAGCTTGCTGCTGTTTTCCGAGTTGAACATAATTCCTTTCCTTTGCGTTTGAACTTGGGGGTGCTCAGCGAACCGATCAGGCGACAAGGCCGGCGGGGCTGGCGGGGATGATGGCTGCGGCCATGAACATCGCCGAGACGCTGAGAGCGAAGACGGCGGCAACGGCGCGGTGGCTGGCATAATCGAGAACGGACATTTGGTAACTCCTTGAACCTTGGCTTGTTTTTCCCGGACCATCCGGGATGCCCAATACACTGCAACGGGTGTGCCAAACTCGAAAAACCGCAGAAATCGGCCATTCCGACATGAACGGCCTTGCGACAGATTGTTCACCTTTCCGAAAGGTTGGGAAATTTTCCCAACTCTTGGATTTGCGCCTTTCGAGTGGCGGCATGTGACCGGGCACGCTATCGCGCGGGGCATTCTATGGCGCTCGACCGCATCTCCCTGACCGACTTCCGCAACCATGCCGCGACCGAGCTGGGCGAGACCGCGCGGTTCAACCTGCTCGTCGGCGAGAACGGTGCGGGAAAGACCAATGTTCTCGAGGCGCTCTCGCTGCTTGCCCCGGGCCGCGGGCTGCGCCGGGCAGCGCTGGCGGAGATGGTGCGGAGCGACGGTGAAGCCGGGTTCGGGGTCGGAGCGAGCCTCATCCAGAACGCGCAGCCGGTGCGTCTCGGCACCTATTCGGAAAGCGCCAATCCGGGCCGCCGTCGTGTACGCATCAATGGCGCCGAAAGCAGCGCGACCAGCCTTGCCGAATGGCTTGCCGTTACCTGGCTGACCCCGGCGATGGATGGCCTGTTCACCGGACCGGCGAGCGACAGGCGTCGCTACATGGACCGCCTCGCGCTCGCGCTCGACGCTTCGCATGCGACCCATGCTGCGCGCTACGAAGCCGCGCTGCGCGAACGCAACCGCCTGCTATCCGACATGCGCGAACCCGAAAGCGCCTGGCTCGACGCGATCGAGGCACAGATGGTCCTCCATGGCTCGGCGCTGATGCAGGGACGCTCCCGGCTGGTCGAGACTCTCGCCGTGCGCCTTGCCGAAATGCCCGCCGAGCCCTTCGCCCGCCCCGCCCTCACATATAATCCCGGCGCACCCGATCACGCCGATGGCCTTAGCCAAGCACTCTACGACAATCGCAGGCGCGACCGCGCGGCACAGCGCACATTGTCGGGCCCGCATCGCGACGAACTGGACGTGGTCCACGCCGCCAAGCGCGTTCCCGCAGCGCAAAGCTCGACCGGCGAGCAGAAAGCCATGCTGGTGGCAATGACGCTGGCGCACGCAGGACTGGCGGCACAGGGCCGCGCCAGCCTGCTGCTCCTCGACGAAGTTGCCGCCCATCTCGATCCCGTCCGGCGGGCGGCGCTCTTCGAGCAGTTGCGCAGCAGCGGTGCGCAGGTGTGGATGACCGGTACCGAACCCGCGCCATTCAGTTCGATCGCCGATGAGGCCGCCGTCTGGCGCGTCAGCGGCGGAACCGCCGAGCGCCTCTAGCTCGCAGTCGGAAGCGCATTCTCCACATCGTCGACCGTATCCCCCACCAGGGCCATGATGCCCTCGGCGGTGGGATGGATGCGATCCTCGAGGAACAGGCTCTGATCCTCGTAGATGCTTTTGAGCCAGAACGGCACCAGCGCGACATCGTACTCGCGCGCGAGGTCGCCATAGAGACCGTCGAACTGCCGCTGGTAGTCGGGCCCGTAATTGGGCGGCGAGCGCATGCCCATGAGCAGGACGGGAATCCCGCGGTCACGCAATTCTTCCAGCATGGCTTCGAAATTGGCGCGCGTCTGGTCGGGCTGGATGCCGCGTAGCATGTCGTTGCCCCCCAGCTCGAGGATGACGAGGTCGGGCTTCACTGCCTGCGCGTCGAGCGTGAAGGCGAGCCGCTGGCGGCCGGCTGCGCTGGTATCGCCCGACACGCCCGCATCGATCACGCGCGCGTTGGTGCCTCGCTCGCGCAATGCATCTTCCAGCTGCTCGGGGTAGCCCTGCTGTTCCTCGAGGCCGTACCCGGCGAACAGGCTGTCACCGAATGCAAGGATGCGGCGCTCGGG